>JAXHTV010000001.1 GCA_034189865.1 Pseudomonadota bacterium
ACGAAATCGAAACCCTCTTGCGCCTGTGCGCGCAACTGGGCGTGGCGAAACTCCCCAGCCATCGATTCGAGACGCTGGACGACCAGGTTTGGGAACGGGCCTGGATGGATGCCTACCAACCGATTCAATGCGGAAAACGTCTCTGGGTCTGCCCGAGTCATTGCGCGCCCCCGGATGCCAGCGCGATCAACATTCGACTGGATCCGGGCTTGGCGTTTGGCACGGGAACCCACCCGACAACGCGTTTGTGCTTGGAATGGCTGGCGGAGCACGATTTAACGCGGCAACACATTTTGGACTATGGTTGCGGTAGCGGCATCCTGGCAATCGGCGCCGCCCTGTTGGAGGCAAGTCAGGTATGGGCCGTCGACATCGACCCTCAAGCACTAACGGCAACTGACCGCAACGCGGCCTTGAATGGTGTCTCGGCACGGTTAGAGGCCATGCACCCGGACTCGCTTCCCATGGTGACTGCCGACGTGGTTGTAGCGAACATCCTGGCAGGCCCACTGCAGCGGCTAGAAGCCCGACTCGCCGAGTACACCAAACCCCACGGTCAGATTGTCCTCTCCGGGATTCTCGAACGACAAGCGTCGGCCGTTATAGACAGTTATCAGATGCACTTCAGCCTCGTCAGCACAAAAATCTCGGAGGGTTGGGCCCGCATCGAATTACAGCGGCGGGCCACCTAAGGAACCATGTACACCGAATGCCCGGCCTGCAAAACGCTTTTTCGAATCCAGGCACATCACCTACGGACCGCCCACGGAGTCGTGCGGTGCAGCATCTGTCACACCACCTTCGACGCATTGGATTACCTACAGGACGATCTCGCCGAACAGCCGCCGGAACTGACGACCGCAACCGAACACGAGGAGGATGCGAGTCAGACTGAACCCGAGGCCGAAGCGTCCACCGATGCCACCGCGTCATCGACGGAAGAACTCGAGTGGGTACCGGAACAAGAAAGCGAACCCGTCACTGATACCTGGGAAGAAATCGAACCAGAACCCTCAGATAGCGAAGACGATTCGCGCGCGGCCGCCTTCTTGCCCACGAACAAGCCGCGCCGTCCCAAGCGTATCTGGCTATGGGGCATCTTGTCGTTTCTCGCGGCGACCGCCCTGTTGACCCAGTGGGCTTGGTACACGTTTCCCGCGTGGTCACAGAACCCGAACATGCGGCCCGCAATGGAGCGTGTTTGCGGCCGACTGAACGAGTTGTTTTCCTACCGGTGCGATCTGCCACCGCTGGCTGACCTGGCCGCCCTGCGACTGATCGATTATGAATTTACCAGCCATCCGAACCGCGAAGATGGCTTGTACTTTAGAGCGATTCTGGTCAACGATGCAGAGTTCTCTCAACCCTACCCGTTGGTATTTATCAGTATGGACGACGTATGGGGAGAAACCGTCGCGGTCGGACACTTCGGCGCCGCCGACTACCTGGATGAACCCTTAGGTGCCAACGCCGGCATCTCCCCTCACGCGCAAGTCCCCATTCGTCTGGAGCTAAAAGATCCCGGCGCACAGGCCACCGGATTTCGTTTTGACCTGCAATCCCTGCCGTAGCATGGCGTTAATAGCACACGCCACGAGGAACGTAGCAGCCCGTCCTTGAGGACCGAGTAGAGCCGTTCTATTATTAGCACACGTTCGCTAAGCGTACCGCGTTGCCAAGCCCGGCATGTTGTCCCGTAGGCGGGCCTTTTACGAAGAGCCGTCGGCAAAAGTGCGCTTATTCGACGAGTGATGTACTCGAGCGCATCGCCGCTAAATCTGCTTTACCACTAAAACGGCAAGATCGGTACCAAAAATTATACCGATGACGCGGCAAACCCCGGTCATCGGCTAGTGAATAGCATCACCCAATAAGATCGCTCCGGAGTCGAAGAAACTCCTGGGTATTATATCGTATCGATGGTTAGCACGAGAGACCGGGGTCACAAGAATTATGAAGGAATTGGCGCCAATGGAAAACGCGAAGCGGATCGGCACGCCCTATGCGGTCTCAGTCGAAAATGAATTCGAACCCCTCCATGTCTGTGTGGAACGAGCGATTCAACGCTACTTGGATGATTTGGGGGACTTTCCACCGGGAGAGATGTACCGAATGGTACTGGAAGAATTTGAGCGCCCCCTTTTGAAAACCGTCATTAAACATACCAACGGCAACCAGACCACCGCCGCCGATATTCTGGGTATCAACCGCACGACGCTTCGCAAAAAATTGCGGCATTACCAACTGGACAACATCAGTTAACCGCCGGCGTAACCTCGGCACGCGAAGTGCCTCCGAATAATCCCCCGCCTTTTTAAGGGAGCAGCCAAACCTATGGCTAAGCTACAACGCGCTCTGCTTAGCGTGTCAGACAAAACTGGCATCATCGAACTCGCCCGAACACTCGCCGATCTGCACGTAGAAATTCTCTCTACAGGCGGTACCGCCCGCCTTCTGGCGAGGCATGGAATCGCCGTCACCGAAGTATCGGCCTATACCGGTTTTCCCGAAATCATGGACGGTCGAGTGAAAACCTTGCACCCGCGAATTCACGGTGGGCTGCTGGGCCGGGCGGGGTTGGATGATGCCACCATGGCGGACCACAACATCCCGTCCATTGATCTGTTGGTGGTGAATCTTTATCCGTTCGAACAAACCGTTGCCATGCCGGGATGCAGCCTGGAAGAAGCTATCGAAAACATCGATATTGGCGGCCCGGCCATGCTCAGAGCCGCCGCGAAGAACCATCATCGCGTCACCGTCGTCGTTGACCCCAGCGACTACGACGAAATTGCCCAGTCGTTGAGAAGCGAAGGTGGCGTGGATCAACCCCGCCGACTGGAGCTGGCCAGCAAAGCCTTCGCGCACACCGCCCGCTACGACGGCGCCATCGGCAACTTCCTGACCGGACTTCAAAGCGACGGGACGGCTGGCGAGTTCCCCAGAACGTTGAGCCGACAGTGGCACAAAATCGAAGACATGCGTTACGGCGAAAATCCACACCAAAACGCGGCGTTCTATCGGGACTCAACCACGCCACCCGGCACCATCGCTGGCGCCAAGCAACTTCAGGGGAAACCCCTGTCCTTCAACAACATTGCTGATGCCGATACCGCGCTGGAATGCGTAAAGCAATTTGAACAAGCGACCTGCGTCATCGTCAAACATGCCAATCCTTGTGGCGTGGCGGTCGCTGAGAATTTGATCAGCGCGTACAACCGCGCGTTCGCCACCGACCCGACCTCGTCGTTCGGAGGAATCATTGCGTTTAACCGCACACTGGACACCCAAACCGCGTCCACGATAGTCGAGCGACAATTCGTAGAGGTCATCATCGCCCCTGATTTCGAGCCGGCGGCCGTCGAAGCACTGGCTAAAAAACCCAACGTACGGGTACTCGCCACCGGCGAACTGTCGGCTTCCTCACCGAACCAGTGGGAGTTACGGACGGTGGGCGGCGGCTTGCTCGTGCAGCAGCGGGATGGTTTAGCGCTCAACCCCGACGCCCTTCGCGTGGTGAGCCAGCGCGCGCCGTCTGACGAAGAACTTCAGAATCTCCTGTTTGCCTGGAAGGTTGCCAAGTTCGTGAAATCCAACGCCATCGTCTACGCCGGCGCGGGCTACACCATCGGCATCGGTGCCGGCCAGATGAGCCGGGTTTACAGTGCACGTATCGCCGGCATCAAGGCGGCAGACGAAGGCCTGGAAGTCAAAGGCTCCGTGATGGCATCGGACGCGTTCTTTCCCTTCCGCGACGGGATCGACGCAGCAGCCGAGGCAGGCGTGACGGCCGTGATACAGCCCGGCGGGTCGGTTCGCGACGAGGAAGTGATTACGGCAGCAGACGAACACGGTCTCGCTATGGTCTTCACCGGGATACGACACTTTAGACACTAGCTCGGGCGTATAAGTTGTGCATCCCCGTCCGCGAGGGCGGGGCCGCTGACAGCCCGCATCGTCAGGCTTGAACGGCGACCCGAACGCTGGATTAGTGCTATGCTTAGCCGCCGAAACGGGCACGAAAACATCGTGCCCCCGGGGTTGAGTGTGGAATGGAGCAGACATGAAGGTTCTGATTTTAGGTGGTGGTGGACGTGAACATGCGTTGGCATGGAAGTGTGCTCAGTCTGCCCAAGTTCGAACCGTCTTCGTCGCGCCCGGAAATGCGGGCACCGCAGCCGAACCCAAAGTTCAAAACATTGCCATTGCGGCGGATGATATCGACGCACTCGTGAAGTTCGCCATTTCAGAGCTGATCGATCTCACGATCGTCGGCCCCGAAGTTCCCCTGGTTGCCGGCGTAGTCGACCGTTTTCGAGAAAACGGACTGCCATGCTTCGGACCGACGCGCTCGGCAGCGCAGTTGGAAGGCTCGAAGGCATTCTGCAAGGCATTCATGGAACGCCATGGCATTCCAACGGCCCATTATCAATCCTTTACCGAGCTTGCGCCGGCCCTGGACTACTTAAAGCATCAGTCATTGCCTATTGTCATCAAGGCCGATGGTCTGGCGGCGGGCAAGGGTGTGGTCATCGCCAACACCGCGCGAGAAGCCACTGCCGCGGTGGAAGACATGCTTTCCGGCAACGTGTTCGGCGAAGCCGGGCATCGTGTGGTCATTGAAGAGTTTTTACAGGGCGAAGAAGCCAGCTTCATCGTCATGGCGGACGGTCAGCATGCCCTGCCCTTGGCCAGTTCACAAGATCACAAGGCACGAGACGATGGCGACACCGGACCCAACACCGGCGGCATGGGCGCCTATTCGCCGGCGCCGGTTGTGACACCCGAAATTCACGATCGGGTAATGGCCGAAGTCATCGAACCAACCATTCGCGGCATGTCGACGGAAAACATGCCTTATACCGGATTTCTCTATGCCGGACTCATGATCGGCAAAGACGGCTCGCCGAAAGTGCTGGAATTCAACTGTCGATTCGGCGATCCTGAAGCCCAACCGGTGCTGATGCGTCTGAACACGGATTTGGTGGAACTATGCCAACTGGCGCTGGCCGGACGTCTCGACGAGGCCCATGCCGAATGGAATCCTGACACCGCCTTGGGTGTGGTCATGGCAGCCGGTGGCTATCCAAACCAATACCGACGCGGTGATATCATTACCGGACTGGATAGCCAGTGGCCGGAAAACACCAAAGTGTTTCACGCCGGCACATCTCACGGAACAAACAACAATCAAATTGTGACCAATGGGGGACGCGTACTGTGTGTGTGCGCGCTCGGATCAGATACGGCCGATGCCCAGGCCCGAGCTTATGATGCGGTCGGCCGCATCGATTGGCCAGGGGTGTACTTTCGGACCGATATCGGACATCGAGCGATTGGTCGATCTTAATATTTAAAGCATCTCTAGCGGAGAGGTTGTTGATGAATATCATGCGTGCTGCCGCATTGGTCGCGTGCGTGTGTCTTCCCCCTGTGGTTTCTTACGCCGAAACAACTGACGACACGTTCTCAGCGTTGGACGCGACATGCTCCTGCGGCAATGGGCTGGAAACCGAGCGGGATCGGGAGATTACTGCAGACGACGATACCGATTCCTCCGTTGATGAACCAGCGCGCGAACTGAAAGAACGTCTCATACTGGGTTGGGCGGAACCGATTCGTCTGGAGCCTTGGGGCATCACCGTGGAAGCGCGGCTGGATACAGGCGCCAAGACATCTTCTCTCCATGCCACCAACATCGAGCGGATTCGACACGGCGAAGAAAAATGGGTGCGTTTTCAATTCGACCCCGATGACGAAGAGCCGACGACTATCGAGGCGCCGCTTGTTCGCAACGTCATTATCTTACGCCACGACGGCGACCATCAGCGGCGCCCCGTGGTTAAGCTTGGCTTCTGCCTCAATGGAAAACAGTTCGAAGGTCAATTCAGCCTCATCGACCGCAATGAACTCACCTATCCAGCTCTACTGGGACGCAGATTCCTCAGGAACGTTGCGCTGGTCGACCCCGGCCACCGTTTTTTGACCAAGCCGACGTGTGGTGACGAGGCCACGAAATGAAAGACCTCCGGGTGTGGCTGATAGCCGCTACGCTGGTCACACTGGGTTGTGCCTTGTTCATCTACAAGTGGCAATACCTGCAATTCCCGTTACATCCAGAGCAGCGCAGCGCGCTCTGGATGGTGGAAGCTCGGGTGGCTCTGACGCCGAAATCCGGTGTGCCGGTTCAAGTTCAAATGCAATTACCCGGCCCGTTCAGTTCGTATGCCCTGTTGAGCGAAGACTTCGTATCACGCAAATTCGGCTTGACGACCGAGACGTATGACGATTTTCGTCAAGCCAATTGGGCCATCCGCCGCGCCAACGACGAGCAAGTTTTATACTACCGTGCGGTGCTCCACGAGCAGCCGACGGCCAAAGGCGCAGACAGCTCAAGCCGCCCACCGTTTCCCGAAGTACCGGAATACGAAGAACCTTATCGATCCGCCGTGATGACTTTGCTGGACGAAGTCAGAAGCCGTTCCGCTGACATCACCACGTTTACCAGCGAACTATTGGTTCGCATGAACGAACCCAATGGGGATGAAAACGTCAATATACTCCGTCGCGGCCACGACGATCGCGCCGATTGGGTCAGACAATTGGTTCGGGTTCTGGCGGGTGCCCGCATTCCAGCTCGCCCGGTTTCCGGGCTCAAACTGTCGGAAGGTCTCACGACGGCCGAGCTGGAGTGTTACCTGCAGGTTTTTAATGGCCGGCGATGGGTCATATTCGACCCTTATACCGGCCGTCCCGGCTTGCCTGACAACTTTCTGGTTTGGCATGTGGGCGAAGAGCCCATCATCCGAACGCGTGGGATTTCCGACGCAGAAGTGAAATTCTCCGTCGCCAAAACCTACCGCGAAATGATTGCCGTCGCTCAGCAGGAAGCGTTGATCACCAACCCCGGCCTGGCGCGATTCTCGCTGTTGAGCCTGCCGGTACAAACACAGAACATCTACCGCATCCTGCTCACGGTGCCCATCGGCGCCCTGCTGGTTGTTTTCTTGAGAAACCTTATCGGCATCAAAACCTTTGGTACCTTTATGCCGATTTTGATCGCCTTAGCCTTCCGCGAAACCCAACTTTTGTGGGGCTTGGTGATGTTCGTCCTATTGGTCGGCGTCGGGCTCGCGATTCGATTCTATCTTGAACAACTCAAGCTATTGCTCGTCCCACGGCTTTCCGCGGTATTGATCATCGTGGTTCTTCTGATGGCGGCATTCAGCATTCTCAGCCACCGCCTGGGTCTGGAGCGTGGCTTGTCCGTGGCATTGTTCCCCATGGTCATCATGGCCATGACCATCGAACGCATGTCGATCGTTTGGGAGGAACATGGACCGAACGAGGCCATCCGGCAAGGTGCCGGTAGCCTCATGGTGGCCGTTGCAGGCTACTTGGTGATGACCAACGTCTATGTGGCCCATCTGGTGTTCGTCTTTCCCGAGCTGCTGCTACTGATCCTTGGCATCACATTGGTCATGGGGCGATACACCGGATATCGGCTAACCGAGCTACGCCGGTTCCGGGCGCTCGTCAAGGAAGACGGAACGGATTGATGTTCGGCATCCGGTCACTCCAGAAGCAAGGTGTGTTAGGAATGAATCGGCGTAACGCCGATTACATCTCCCGATACAACCCCCGTCACCTCTACCCACTCGTGGACGATAAAACGCGAACCAAAACGCTGGCCCTGGAAGTGGGTATCCAGGTTCCCGAACTCTTCGGCGTCATAGAAGTCGAGCACCAGCTCAGATCTCTCGGCGATATCGTGGCGCGTCACGATGCGTTCGTGGTGAAACCTGCCAACGGCAGCGGCGGGAACGGCATCCTGGTGATCGATGGCCGGATGAACGGACAGTTTCGGAAACTCAACGGCCAATTCCTCCATCTCGATGAGATCGCTCACCATATATCGAACATACTGAGCGGTATGTACAGCTTGGGTGGCCAACCCGATAAAGCCCTCATCGAATACCGCGTGGAATTCGATCCTTTGTTCGAGAAGGTGAGCTACCAAGGTGTCCCGGATATTCGAATCATCGCATTTCAAGGCGTGCCGGTCATGGCCATGGCACGACTACCCACCCGACAATCCGGTGGTCGCGCCAACCTTCATCAGGGTGCCGTAGGGGTCGGTATCGATATCGCCAAAGGCATCACAACGGGCGGCGTATGGCGAAATCGCGCAGTCAGCGTCCACCCCGACACCGGCGCAGATATCGCCAACATCGCCATCCCCCGGTGGGACCATCTTTTGGAACTCGCCGCTCGCTGTTACGACTTGACCGGCCTGGGATACTTGGGTGTCGACGTCGTCTTGGATCGTCATTTAGGCGCTTTAGTGCTGGAAATGAACGCTCGACCGGGTCTGAGCATACAGATCGCCAACCGCGCCGGGCTGTTACATCGACTCCGTCAGGTGGAGGCCTGTGCGCCATCGGCGTCCGATCCGTTGGCGCGTGCGCAACTTTGTGTGGCGCTGTTTGCCTGATCCCTACGTCCCGCTAGCGTTTACGGATCAGCGTTAATCCATCCGCCAGGGGAATCAAGCTGATGTCAACCCGCTCGTCCCCGAGCAGCATTTGATTGAAGGCGCGAATCGCTTGGGTGTCTTCGTCCTGAACACTCGGATCGGCCACATGACCCGACCACAACGTGTTATCGACGCAGATTAAGCCGCCTCGCCGCAGCAAAGGCAGGCTGGCCTCATAGTAAGCCAAGTAGTTTTCCTTGTCGGCGTCGATGAAGACAAAGTCAAACGACTCCCCATGGCCGCCCTGCATCAAAGCTTGCAAGGTTGCTAACGCCGGGGCCAGACGCAAATCGATCTTCTGTTCAACCCCCGCCCGACGCCAGTATTTTCGAGCCAGAGTCGTCCACTCAGTGTTCACGTCACAGGCCACCAACCGGCCATCTTCCGGCAGCGCGAGGGCCGTCACTAGGGCGCTATAACCCGTAAAAACACCGATCTCGATCGCCCTGTTGACGCCAATGAGTCGCAGCAACATGGCCATAAACTGCCCCTGCTCGGGGGCAATTTGCATTTGTCTTTCAGGTAATCGGTCCGTCGCTTCACGCAGTTCACGCAAAACGGGTGGTTCACGCAGGGAGACAGAGAGGAGATAGTCATGCAAACGTGAATCGAGGGTGAGCGTTTTTCGAGTCATCCCAATTCCCCACTGAAACTCAGGGCTCGTGAACGATATTGCGACTCAAATGAGAATGAAGTTAACCCTCAGCACCTATCGATCATCCGCGTTTCATGGAGTCGAAAAACTCCCCATTGGTCTTGGTGTTTTTCATACGATCCAAAATAAACTCCATCGCGGCCAATTCGTCCATCGGATGCAACAGTTTTCGAAGAATCCAAATCTTCTGCATCTCTTCGGGGTCGGTGAGCAACTCTTCTCGGCGGGTACCGGAGCGATTGATGTTGATGGCGGGGAAAATGCGTTTCTCGGCAATTCGGCGATCCAAGTGCAGCTCCATGTTGCCGGTGCCCTTGAATTCCTCGTAAATCACGTCATCCATTCGCGAGCCGGTATCAATCAGGGCCGTGGCGATAATTGTCAGGCTGCCACCTTCCTCCACGTTTCGCGCAGCACCGAAAAATCGCTTCGGCCGCTGGAGTGCATTGGCGTCGACACCACCGGTCAACACTTTACCCGACGATGGGACGACGGTGTTGTAGGCGCGAGCCAAACGGGTGATCGAATCCAGCAGAATCACCACATCTCGCTTGTGCTCGACCAGACGCTTGGCCTTGTCGATTACCATTTCCGCAACCTGAACGTGGCGACTGGCCGGTTCGTCAAAGGTACTGGAGATCACCTCCCCCCGGACAGAGCGCATCATTTCAGTCACTTCCTCCGGACGCTCGTCGATCAACAATACGATCAAGTAGCATTCGGGGTGGTTGGCAGCGATGCTCTGGGCGATATTCTGCAGCATCATCGTCTTACCCGCTTTGGGTGGCGAAACGATCAAGCCGCGTTGCCCTTTTCCGATGGGTGAGACCATGTCGATAGTTCGGGCCGTCAGATCTTCGGTGCTGCCATTGCCCTGCTCAAGCGTTAACCGCTCTTTGGCAAACAAAGGCGTGAGATTCTCGAAGAGAATTTTGTTGCGTGAGGCTTCGGGCTTTTCAAAATTGATTTCGGTGACTTTTAACAAGGCGAAGTATCGCTCGCCTTCTTTCGGAGGCCGGATACGTCCCGCCACCGTGTCCCCCGTTCGCAAGTTGAACCGTCGAATTTGGCTCGGCGAGACGTAGATGTCATCTGGACCGGCGAGATAAGAGCTATCCGCTGATCGCAAAAAACCGTAACCATCCTGGAGTATTTCCAGCACGCCGTCGCCGTATATTTCGTCACCGTTCTTCGCCACCTGTTTCAGGATTGCGAAGATGATGTCTTGTTTCCGAGATCGGGCCGTACCCTCAATGTTCATCGACAAAGCCAAATCGATGATTTCACCGGCGGGTTTTTTCTTGAGTTCAGTCAAGTTCATGATTAATGACTCGGGGGGATATCGGTATGAGCCGCGGATACACGAAACGGGTACCGTCAATTCATACCTTTAATAAGGACTAATGCGAGGACAATACTCTTGGGGGTTAAAAACTCAATGCTTGCTCATTCGGTGGATACAATCGAACAACAACCGTATGAGCGAGGCACCGCCTGACGCAGCCGATCAGGCGGAAACCACATAATTCGTCTAAAATTTATTCAAATATTGCTGTCGAGGAAGGCATTGAGCTGTGACTTGGACAGCGCACCAACTTTCGTTGCCTCGACGTTTCCACCTTTGAAAATCATCAGGGTCGGTATACCCCGAATTCCGTACTTCGGTGGTGTACTAGGATTCTCATCGATATTCAGTTTAGCAACTTTCAGCCGACCGCTATACTCGGCTGCGACTTCATCCAATAAAGGCGCCACCATTTTGCACGGGCCGCACCATTCAGCCCAGTAGTCCACCAACACCGGCTGCGCCGATTTGAGGACCTCTTCGTCAAAACTGTCGTCGGTAACGTGGGTGACCACACCGCTCACGAACTTTACCTCCGGATTCGAATCAAATGCTGTGAGTTAAATCGGGGGAGATTCAAGAAAGCCACCTGAGTCGGGGCATTAATGTGACGCAGCCCCCCAGTTAAGGCACAATACTAAAAGGAATGGATGCCATCGACGTGCCGCTTATGAATGGTAAAGATAACGGCAGGTCCCGCCCGATGCAAGTACTCCCTTAAAGATCGAAATCCGAGTCTCAAGCGGAACCCAGCATGCATCCCGCACCACAACCTTCACTGGCCAGCGGCCCGGAGCTGTTAGACAACACCCGATATGAGTAACAAAACCCATTTAACGCAACTCGCTTTCGAGGAACTCGGCTTGCCCGAACCCCTGCTCGAAGGCGCGAAATCCGCTGGCTTCGAGTATTGCACCGCAATCCAGGCAGCGACCCTTCCGATAGCCATGAAAGGAGTCGACCTGGCCGGTCAAGCCCAAACGGGAACTGGCAAAACCGCAGCCTTTTTGCTGGCCGCCATGCATCGGCTCCTGACGCGGCCGCCATCACCGAAACGACGCCCGAACCAACCCCGCGCCATTATCCTGGCGCCCACTCGTGAACTGGCGATACAAATCCACAACGACGCGCAGGCGCTCGGGCAGCATACGGAGCTTCGCTTGGCTTTGGTATATGGCGGAACAGGCTACCAGAGCCAGCGCCAACAGCTCGAAGAAGGCGTCGACATTCTCATCGGCACACCCGGCCGGATCATCGACTACTTCAAACAACGCGTGTTCGATTTGCTCGCCATCGAAGTGGTGATATTGGACGAAGCGGACCGGATGTTCGATCTGGGTTTCATCAGCGACGTACGTTACCTGCTGCGACGCATGCCAGCGCATGATCGGCGCTTAAACCTGTTGTTCTCGGCCACTTTGTCCTATCGCGTGACGGAGCTGGCATACGAGCACATGAACAACCCTGAACTGATCCGGATCGACGCTGAGCAAGTGACCGCCACCGGCGTGCGGCAAGCAATGTACCACGTGGCCATGGAGGATAAACTCCCGCTGCTACTCGCTCTGCTTGCCGAGATGCAACAAGAACGTGTGATCATTTTCGTGAATACGAAGCGCGCTGCGGAACAGGTCACCGCGACCTTAGATAGCAATGGCCACAAAACCGCACTGCTCAGTGGCGATGTGCCGCAGAAAAAAAGACAACAACTGCTGCACGCATTCAATCAGGGCGATGTCAGCATTCTAGTCGCGACCGACGTCGCCGCCCGAGGGCTGCATATTCCGGAAGTCTCGCATGTGGTGAACTTCGACTTGCCGCAAGATGCGGAGGACTATGTCCACCGCATCGGTCGCACGGCACGGGCAGGAGCCGAAGGTGATGCGGTCTCATTCTGCTGCGAAGAGTATTGTTATTCGCTGCCGGAGATTGAGGAATATGTCGGTGAAAAGATTAACGTCAAGGCGGTACCCGCAGAACTCCCGACACCAGCACCGGCGGCCAAATCCCCTCGGTCTCGCCGCGGCGGCAAACCGACCCACCCGCGGAATCGGTCGAAACAAGGATCCAAGCAGCGCAGCGGGCGCCAAAATCGGGCTTCCGACGCATCAGATACCCACAATTAAACCAAGCGCATCTCGGAGTGAATAGCGTATGACCATCAAGCAAGAACTCCTCGAGGCCGTCAATCGCATTGGCCGCGAAGCAGGACAAAAAATTCTGGAAATTTACGCCACCGATTTCGGCGCCGAAGAGAAAAGCGACAACTCACCCCTGACCGCAGCCGACATGGCCTCACACGAGGCCATCCTAGCGGGACTCGAACCGCTCTTGGAAAACACCCCAGTCTTATCCGAAGAATCAGGCCTCGCGGACTACGAGACACGAAAAAAATGGTCGCGCTATTGGTTGGTGGACCCGTTGGATGGAACCAAAGAATTCATCAAACGAAACGGCGAGTTCACCGTTAACATCGCCTTGATTCAAGACCACCGCCCTGTTTTGGGGGTCGTTTACGTACCGGCGAAGGCCATGGGCTACTATGCCGCCGAAGGTGTGGGCGCGTTCCGATTCGAAGAAGGTCAAAAGCCCGTTTCGATTCATGTTCGCCGGCTCGCCCCCGGTCAACCCATCATCGCGGTAGCCAGCCGAAGCCACCAAACGCCCGAGGTCGCCGGTTTCCTATCGAAACTCGGGGACCACGAAGTCACCTCGATGGGCAGTTCTTTAAAAATTTGCTTGGTTGCCGAAGGCCTCGCCGATATCTATCCGAGACTGGGGCCCACTTGCGAGTGGGACACGGCGGCCGCCCAAGCGGTGCTCGAAATCGCGGGCGGCCAGCTCACCGACACCGACATGGCGCCGCTTCGGTACAACACCAAAGATTCGCTGCTCAATCCCTACTTTCTCGCCTTTGGCGACGCAGCCCACAACTGGTCCGACTGCTTGCCTGATCTCCCATCCGATGCGAGCTAGTCGGCCCGGGATCGGAGAACTCAGCGTAGCTGCTTGCCGTGGTAGAACGACCCACCTAAACTGAAGGATCAACCCCATGAGAGGGTGGGGTGTGCTTTAGGAGGAACCCGGTCATGTTGGTTTTCAAAGTGGTTGATAAAAATAAAAACCCAGTCAAAAAAACGAAGGTTACAGTTAAAGTCACAGATGGCGGCGATGCCACCGCCTGGACTGACAAACAAGGCTTTGTCGCCCAACCCATCACAGGCGGGCAACATGGAAAAGTATTGATCAACGGCAAAGAGGTCTACGAAGGCCCCCTATACGTCGATGAAATCGTTGCGGACATTTAAGCGGCCGACAGGTGGCAGCGGGACGTAAAAACCCGTTCGCCACCACCCATAAACACGCACGCCGAAAGGCACCCCTGACAGTCCGGAGAAGAACACTTCGACGTTTCACGACGGTAAATAACAAAGGAAAAACCGTTTGAGAGTTGCAATCGTCGGGGGAGGAATTAACGGGATCTGTAGCGCCTGGGCCTTGGCGCGGCGCGGCCATCAAGTCGACCTGTTCGAGTCGGGCCAGTTGGTGCGGGCCACCAGTTCCGCATCAAGTAAACTACTCCATGGTGGTCTTCGCTATCTTGAGCACGGTGAGTTTCGCTTGGTTCGCGAGGCACTGCGAGAACGACGTTGGTGGATCGATCGAGCCCCACATCTTGCCCGGCGACTGACCTTGTTGCTTCCGATCTATCGTCACAGTCGCCGCCCCCGCTGGCTTGTCAAAATGGGCCTCGCAACCTACGACTTGCTGGCTGGAAGATCCGGCTTGGGACGCCATCGCTGGCTGAGCCTCGCTGAGTTAGAACAGACCTCGCCCGAGCTACGCCAAGAGGGACTGCTTGGCGCTTATCGCTTTTTCGATGGGCAGATGGATGACTTGCGATTAGGGCTGTGGGCGGCGGAACAGGCCCGAAACGCCGGCGTGACCATCCACGAACACTGCCGGATTCTTAAGGTCACGACCCGTGGTGGACTTCGCCATCAAAACGGTGAAGTTGAGTACGATCGTATCGTCAATGTTGCAGGCCCTTGGGCCGAATCACTGTTGAACGAAAGCGGGATCGACCATCGTTTCAAGCTGGATCTTGTGCGCGGAAGTCACCTGCTGATTGAAGGCCGACTCGACAATGGTTTTCTTCTAGAAACAGGCGTCGATCAACGCATCTTCTTTGTTCTCCCGTATGGTGAACAAACGCTGATTGGCACCACGGAAGTTCGACAATCACTGGATGATCCGATTGTCTGCAGCGCAGCCGAGCAAGACTACCTACTGACGGCCTATAACCGCTACTTTTCTCGCCCAATCAAGGCGGACGATATTGTCCGGACGTTTGCCGGCGTGCGACCGCTCATTCACTCGGCCGACGATCCAAGTTCTGTCAGCCGGGAATACAGAATCACCCGCAATGGTCGTCTCGTCACAGTCTATGGCGGAAAATGGACAACCGCACGCGCACTGGGCGAACAGGTGGCCAACGTTTCCGAGCGCCCGTAGCCGACCGCTGTCCGTGATGGCCATCAAGTTTGACTTTGTCGTGTTCGGCGTCCGAGCCACTCATTCGTCACGACGCCGCCCCCGCCTAGAACAAGGAACCAGACCAAAGCCCAACCAGGGATCGTCAATCCCAAGAAACGCCAATCCACGTTGGCGCAACTCCCTGACCCCCGCAAAACGGTGTTGATGGTCTCTTGCAGGGGGAAATTGCGCAGCATAAATGCCAGGTCGGGTCCGCACGCGGGAACGCGGTCCGGCGGAAGGCTCTGGAGCCAGAGGTGACGAATGGCCAAGGCGATCCCGGCCACGGCCGTCAATACCAGCAACGCAGTATAGACGTGTCGCCCGAAACCTTTCGGATTATGCAAAGCGGCGGCCAGAAACACCAAACCCAACGCTAAAAATGCCACCCGTTGAATGATGCAGAGCGGACAGGGATCGAGCCCTTGTCCGTATTGCAAGTAGTAAGCAAAGGCCAGTAACCCGGCGCAGCCAAGAAATCCCAGTAAATTGGTGTAGCGCGGATTGATTGACAAGCCGTCACCTGATTCCATCTGTGCGTTCATTGGTTCTACTCTCTCGGCGTCTCCCCATTCGCCTCAATCACCCGTCCGCTCAATCGCCATATAAGCGCCGGTGAATTCCATGGCGTTTTTTCCATTCTGTTGGATTACGACATCCAAATCCAGACGGGCGCGACCTCTGTTGTCGAGTTCCTCGAAGTATCGGTCCCATGAGAACGCTTCGGCGACCACACAATAGCTTTCAAGGTCGGCGGTTACCGGCCGCAGAAAACGGCTTTCGGCACGATAGATCACCGATTCGCCCGGGAAATGCCGGGCTCGAAGTTGCAATTCCAACAGCGCCCAGCCTGTCACCACCGATAGCGCTTCCAGACTTCCACCGAACGCGGCGCCCTTGTGGTTCCGGTTTTTCTCGTAAGGCGCCCGCAAGCGGATAGAGCGGTGATCGCAGGCGACCAACTCGACCCCCATACACTGACACAAGGGAATCCCTTCGCCCAAGATCTGGCGAACGGTCTCCACCGCATTCTGATTGACCGAACTAATCGCCACTCCCCCCTCTATTGTCCTTGTTTTTGTGTACTACGCTTCTGTTTCAACTCGGTTTCACGAAAGCAGCCACCAACCGCCGACTGCGCGACGAAAAACGCCTGACAATCACGGAAACGTCAACGGACAGTAACACATCGGTCATAGATCGCGCCTAACCTTCCGGGAAATTCACTATCCGGAGGCTTGTATGCGAATCGAATCTGCCATTGCACCCCAGCGACCGCGGGTCGGTCCACGTCTGCAGGCGCGATTCGCCATCACTGAAGACGAAATTCGTGAAGCGCAGCGATTGCGCCACGCGATTTTCGCCGGCGAAATGAACGCCAAACTTAAATCGCCCACCCCGGGATTGGATTCCGATCTGTTCGACGACTACTGCCAACACCTCACCGTCATCGACCGAGCCACTGACACACTGGTGGGTTATACCCGCATCTTGACAGAAGAACGAGCCGCCGAAGCGGGCGGGTTCTATTCGCAAACCGAATTCGCGCTTGAGCGAGTGCTCAGTCTACCTGGGCGGTTCATGGAAATCGGCCGTACATGCATCCATCCGAACTATCGCTCCGGAGGTACCATCGCGGTGCTATGGAGCGCTCTGGCCGATTTCATCAGCACACATGGCTACGACCACCTGATCGGCTGCGCAAGCATCCCGTTACAGAGCGGACATGCCGCCGTGCGCACCCTGATCCGGAACCTGCGGACCGATCAAACCATTCACCCCGACTTTGCCGTGGTTGCCAAACACCAGCTGCCGCAACACAGTCCGGCCATTGCCCACAGCAGCGTTCAGATGCCCGCACTGATACGCGCCTATTTAAGGCTTGGCGCGCAGCTTAGCGTCGATCCCTATTGGGACCGAGATTTCAATGTCGCGGACGTTTTGGTTCTTCTCTCCCAGAACCACGTCAATCCGCGCTATGCACGTCATTTTCTAGCCGCAGCGTGAACTGGGCTTCCTCGATTCGCTCGTCGCTGAAACTGGCGACACTCTTGTTGCTTTTGGGTTACGCCCTCTTACTCGGGGTGTTTCTCGTAATCGGATCAAAACTCGTCGCCCCGAACCGGGCCCGCCAAGCTCGTCAGGCGCTGACGGCTCATTGGTTCGCCGGGCTGGCGCGGGTATTGTCATTACGCATCACGGTTCATGGCGCCCCCAGCGATACACCCGCCCTGATCGTCGCCAACCATATCTCGTGGCTGGACATCGTGGCATTGAATTCGGTGCTTCCGCTGCGTTTTATCGCCAAAGCAGAAGTGGCGAACTGGCCCCTGATCGGCTGGCTGGCCCGACAATGCGAGACACTGTTTCTGCGCCGTGGTCAGGGCACCAGCTCCAAGCAGCTGTGTGATGATATCGTTGTGAGCCTGCAGAACGGCGACCGCGTGGTTTTGTTTCCAGAAGGCACAACAAGCAATGGTGTGCGACCGCGGCGTTTTCACCCCAGACTCTTCCAAGCGGCACTCAATACCGACAGGCCTGTTCAACCGGTCGCGATTCGCTACCCCGACCGTGATGGTGATGGCCGCGGCATGAACCCGCTGGCGCCTTTCGTGGACGAGGACACGCTACTGCGCCATTTGCTGGCGCTTCTGAAAGCCGAAAGCCTTTGCATTGAGCTGTTTTTCATGGCGCCTATAACAGCGACCGGAACGCGAACCGCACTATGCCAGGCGACCGCGAACGCGATCCGTGCGGCCATAGACCACGCGGAATCCGGCGTGAAATGCCCTGAGATCACTCCCGAAAACCCGGCCTGCCCATCCACATAAAATCTGTCCATACGGTTGATGGCCCAAAAAAAAGCGCCCGTTTTGAAACGGACGCTTTATTGTGGCTTCGCCTGACTGCTGCTGGCCCCGGACCGTCTGACAGCCGCCAAATCGGGAATCCACTGCGTGATAATCAGTAATCCTTGATGACTAATCCTTCCTGGGCCTCGAAGTATGCCGCCAGATCACGCATGTCTTGCTCACTCAAACTTTTCGCAAATCCGGCCATGATGGCATTACTGCGAGTACCGTCCTGGTAACTTTTTAACGCCTGATAGAGGTAGTCGGCATATTGCCCCGCCAAGACGGGATAGTTGGGGGCCACGGGGGCCTTACCACCCACGCCATGACAGGAAACACAAACCTGAGCCTTTCCTTTGCCTGCCTCCGGATCGCCGGCAGCCGCATATCCCGGCGCCACCGATAAACTCGCCAGCAACAGCGCGAACGAAATCAATCTTGTGGTCATCAACGAGATCCCCTTCCTAGTCGTTACCCGCAGCAAAATATGCTGCCATATCGCGCATCTGCGCTTCGGTCAAAGAAGCCGCCTGGGCCTGCATCGTGGCGTGGGTCCGTTCACCGGACTTGTAGGCCTTCAAGGCCGCTACGATGTATTCGGCCTGCTGTCCGCCGAGTTTCGGCCGCGGATAGCTGGGATACGTATCCGTCTGGGTCGCGGAACCCGCGCCGTGACAACCCATGCAGGTATCCGCGAGTACGCGACCTGCTTCAACATCTCCCTGCGCGAGGGCAGGCCCCGCAATGACCATCGTCGCAATCAGCGACACCGTGGTAAATAAACGCATCATTGTTCTGTTCAGCCTCTTCTTTAGACTCGATAATGGCGTAAATCGGGCAACCGAATTACGCAGGTCAGTCTGCCGGCGGAAAATGATCGGAGCGCAGATTATAGGGAAGTCAATGCGCGAGTGATAGCCAAGACGCGACCGACGTCATCAACGCACGACTACGCATCGGTATTTCGGCGGATCAGCGCCAAAAAAACGGACTCCGGAAGGAGGCGTCGAAGCAGCAACAATGGGCGCGCGTACAAGCCCCCCGCGTAACGAAAACGACGAGAAGGATCGGTGGCGGCACGATATATCAACTGCGCCAGTTCACGGGGCGGCGTTCCGGAGGTGCCCGCCTTCAGCCGCTCGGTCAGTCGACGAATACGATCCCGATAGAAAGGAATGTCCATCTCACCCAGAATCAGCCCCTTGGTCGCGAATTCGGTCTGAGTAAACCCCGGCTCGACCACCTTGACCCGCACACCGCTGTCGTAGAGTTCGTACCACAAGGCCTCCGAAGTCGCTTCCAAGGCGTGCTTTGCGGCGTTGTAGTAACCGTAAAACGGGAAGGCGAACCGACCACCAATGCTGGTGACAGTAATGACCGTACCCTGGCCGCGATCACGCATCTCGGGAAGAAACGCACGCATCACCCGAACGGTGCCGAAATAATTGGTATCGAATGACGCCCGAATCTGCGCCTCAGAACAGGTCTCAATGGCACCGGTCAGACCGTAACCGGCGTTATTCACCACCACATCGACACTACCGAATCGAGACAGAGCCTCCTGCTTGGCAGATTCCACACTCTCGGCATCGTCGAGATCCAAAGCCATGGGGTGGACGTTGGATGGCCAGTTAAATTCTTCGGCCCGATCAGGACGACGCATAGTGGCGATAACATCCCAACCGTGGTTCGCGAACAATTCGACACAGGCTTTCCCGATGCCCGATGAAGTACCCGTGATCAAGACTGTGGGCATCACGCCCTCCTTTTATTCCTTTGCATGGCGGTAACGGCAAGAGGTATGGTATCGCGCTGTTTCAAAACCTTGGACCATAACGAGGAGACGGCGTTTCCTTGACGATACCCTCATGGTCTACCTACTATCTGTCCGTAACGATCATTCACCTCTGTTGACGGACCAGCAGGACTAGTAACTATGGCAAAAAAAATCTCACCCGATCTCGTCGGCGAAACGTTCAATCCAATGCCCGCATCCTGGACCAAGAAGGATGTTCAATTGTACGCATTGGGCGTGGGATGTCAGCCCGACAAGGAACTCGAATTCGTCTATGAACAAAAGGGCCCGAAAGTCCTTCCCACCTATGGCGTGATTGCTGGCATGATGTCCATGGGCGGCATGATGGGCAAAGTCGAGATGAACTTGGCCAATCTGCTCCATGGCGAACAGGCCATTACGCTTCACCGACCGATTCCGCCGCAAGCCAAAGTGGAATGCATCGGCAAAATCACCGAGGTATGGGACAAAGGCAAGGCCGCCGTATTGGGCGTAGAAGGTCTCGTCCAGGACAAAGACGGCCCCATCTGCACGACCCACGCGACGATTTTCTTGAAAGGTGCCGGTGGCTTTGGTGGTGAACGCGGGCCGAGCTCCGAAGGCATCAATGAGGCGCCGGATCGTGAACCCGATCACGTCATCACCTATCCCACCCGCCCGGAGCAAGCCGCCCTGTATCGGCTCTCGGGTGACCCGAACCCGATTCACATCGATCCGGCTTTTGCCATGATGGCGGGCTACAAGAAACCGTTCCTGCACGGATTGTGCACCTACGGATTCGTCGGACGGGCGATCCTGCACACCCTATGCGGTGGCGACCCGGCCCGGTTTGGCTCGTTCGAAGCCCGGTTTGCGGACCAGGTATATCCCGGTGATGACATTGTCACCAAGCTCTGGGTGGTGGGCGACGGCGAAGCCATCGTTCGCGCAGAAACGCAAAACGGCAATACCGTGTTGTCCAAATCCAGATGTACTTTCAAGCCTGAATAAGGCCGGCTGCACAGCACAAGATGAAAGGGCCCGCTACGGGCCCTTTTTTATGACCAGGATAATGCGTCCGTTGATCTGCCCGCGGTTTCACTTCATGATCTAGCTGAGCAAAACAAGATGATTTCGTGCGCACCACGGAGAGGAGAAACCAGGATGGCGAAAACCACCATTGAGGTCGGCCAGACGGCCCCGGATTTCACGCTTCCGACCCAAGACGGGGCCACCGTCACCCTATCGAGCTTCCGGGACAAGTGTCCGGTGGTCGTGTATTTCTACCCGAAAGACGACACGCCAGGCTGCACGGTTGAGGCCTGTACCTTTCGTGATCAATATGAAGATTTTCGAGAAGCCGGCGCCGAGATCATTGGCATTAGCGCCGACTCGCCGGATTCCCACCAACGCTTCGCGTCCAAACACAGTTTGCCGTTCATCTTGGCAAGTGACGAGCAGGGCACCGTTCGCAAAGCTTACGGCGTTTCGAAAACACTCGGGCTTTTACCTGGGCGGGCAACGTTCATCATCGACAAAGGCGGTATCGTCCGCCATACATTCTCCTCACAATTGCGAGCCAAACAACACGTGGCCGAAGCACTGGAAACACTGAAGTCACTATCCACTTAAGGCCCTTGGACGCATTCCACGGAACAACGTGCACAAGCGCACGGACCTTTCCTGTTGCCACATGAATCTGGAAGATCTCAAAAAACTGCTTGATCTCGAACCACTGGAAGACCTTCTCTTCCGCGGCGAGAGCTGGGACGTGGGGGGGCGTATGGTTTTCGGTGGCCAAGTGCTGGCTCAAGCGCTGATGGCCGCCGGCCGAACGGTTCCCGCAGAGCGCCATGCTCATTCCCTACACGCTTATTTTCTTCGACCCGGCGCCATGGATCAGCCCATCGTTTTTCGGGTCGAAACTCCGCGCGACGGCCGAAGTTTCACCACGCGTCACGTGGCGGCGATCCAACGCGGCCGCCCCATCTTTCAACTGTCTGCATCATTTCAAATCGACGAAACCGGACTGGATCATCAATCCCCCACGCCGCAGGTTCCCGATCCCGCCACACTCACGCGCACGACCCCACCGCGGCGGTCTCGACCGTTCGACTTCAGACGCATATCGCCTTCGGAGCAAACCTCACAAGACGCTAGACCGAACGAGCAGCAACTGTGGCTCAAAACCCGGGGCGAACTGGAGGAAAACCGCCTGCTGCACCAGTGCGTGCTGGCTTATGTATCGGATTTCCATCTGCTGAGCACTGCGCTATTGCCCCACGGACTGACGTTCCAAGCACCCGGTGTACGCGGTGCGAGCCTGGACCATGCCATGTGGTTCCACCGACCGTTTCGGGCCGACGACTGGCTCCTATACAGCATGGAAAGCCCCAATGCCACCGGCGGGCGTGGCTTGGCGCACGGCCGGTTTTACGACACCAACGGCCAACTGGTCGCCTCTGCCAGTCAGGAAGGCCTTTTGCGATACCAAAACCCGGCTCCTGAAAGCGACAAATAAAAAGGGCGCCGTCAAGGCGCCCTTCCGGAAAACCACTCTCGCGGCGAACTTAGAAGCTAAAACGGGCTCCGACTCGCCATTCGGACAACTCGAGCGTATCGAGATCGTCATCGTACTCACCGCTAAAGTAGGAAGCCAGAACCCCCAGCTTTTCGGTGAACTGGAACACACCACCGACGGTATAGCCCAGGAGCGCCGTATCCAAATCGGTATTTTCGGCGGACAAATCACTGTAGTCGACCGAAACGAACAACTCCAGGAAGTTATCAATGCCCACCCGGACACCGGCCTCTGCACCATATCCGTCGAGTTTGCCGACTCCGACCACGTCATCGGATTGGCGATCGTAGGATAAGCCGCCGTAGAGATCCAAAGAGGCCTTTCGATAAACATCCGCAAAGGTGTAGTGCGCACCGGCACCTATTGACAAGGTATCGTAGGCAAAAATGGTTCCCGACACGTCGAGATCGCGACCGGTAGCCTCGCCAGCGACGTAGAAGTAATCGCCTAAACCCACAGACGCCTCGATGCCATAGCCATCTCCGTCAATGCCACTGGCCGATTCCAGCTCGGTATTCACGACGTAGCTCAGGTCGACATAATCGTAGGCCAGGGGGGCCGCCATCACCGGAAGACTGGCTGCCGTCATCGCGACGGCGCTCGCAAACGCAACTCGCTTATTCAATGTCATCTACTCCGTTGGTTAACCGATGAGCGGCGCATACAACCGTCCGCCAGGCCGCATGTTAGCTGCTATCTCGCCTGAGAAACAAGGGATTATGTCGTGACACGAGAATGTTTCAACGATTAAACAACCAGAACAACAAGGTAAGCGCAAGACTCACCAAAATGGAGGTCGTTAACGGGAAATAGAAGCTGAAATGCTCTCCGCTAAAGACGAAATCGCCCGGCAATCGGCCAAGTCCCGACCGCCGAATCGCTGGCCAAGCCAGCCCCACGAGCACCAACACCACGCCGATCAGAATGAGTGTTTTCTGCATGACCTAACCTTGACCCGTCACCTTGATTCGAGTGGTTTCGTCTTCCGCCGCGTGTACGCAACCCAGGGCGTCCAGTAAAAATGCATAAACGTCGGCCACTTCCCGCAGCATAGGGTAACGTCCAGCTACCCCGGCGTGGCCCACGTCCATATCGGTCTTCAGAAGCAAAACGCCCTCACCCGTTTGGCACGCCCTCAGACGAGCCACCCATTTGGCGGCCTGCCAATAGGGCACGCGAATATCCTGAAAGCCGGTGGTCACCAACAAGGAGGGATAAGCTCCGCGGCGAACATTGTCCAACGGCGCATAGGACAGCATGGTGCGGTAGTCGTTTAAATTCGCCGGATTACCCCATTCCTCGTACTCGATGATCGTCAGTGCTTGGCCGGGATCCATCATACTGGCCAGCACATCAACAAACGGCACCTCGGCCACGGCCGCACAGAACCGCTCCGGCCAGCGATTGATCGCGGCGCCCACCAGCAAGCCGCCCGCACTGCCCCCGGATATCGCCAGGGCATCGGCACGGGTGATGCCCGCTTCGACCAATCCTTTGGCCGCCGCGGCGAAATCGCCAAATGTGTTCTCTTTCGCAGCCAAACGCCCGGCATGGTGCCATGCTTCCCCCAGCTCCCCACCACCGCGGACGTGAGCCACCGCGTACACCACCCCGCGCTCCAACAGGCTCGGCCGAGTCAAGGAAAACTCGGGATCCAGGCTCGCGCCGTAGCTGCCGTAGCCATAAAGCACCGTGGGCGCCGGACCGGACGCCAGGACGTCTCGCCGGGCCATCAACGAAACCGGAACCCGAACGGCGTCGGCTGCTTGAACCCATACCCGCCGGCACTCGTAGCGGCTGGAATCGTAACCGCTGCCGACTCGTTGTTGCTTCAACAAGGTGGCGAGCCGGCGCGTCGGATCGTAATCGTAGACCGAATACGGCGTCAGCCAGGATTCATACTCCAAGCGTAGCTGATTCGATTCATAGTCCGGATTGTCCACCGTATCCACGGTGGACAAGGGTTCGGGAAACTCAACGGTATGCCACTGGCGGTCACCGAAATCATAAACGCGAACCTTAGCCGACCCCGATTCGCGAACGGAAAGTGCCAAGAACCTGCGAAATACGTCCAGCCCTTCCAGCTTGACCGATGCATCACCCGAGACCAAAGCCGGCCAGTCCGACACACCATCCCAGGCCAGCGGCGGGCGAACCTCCGGCGGGGTGCGAAGCAGTTCAAAATTGTCCACGCGCAAGTTGGTGAGCAGTAGAAAACATCCCTCGTGGGACTCCACCTGATATTCCACACCGGTGCGTCGGGGCAGAAAAAGCCGAAGCTCGGCGGCCGGATCGCACGCGTCCAATAGATAAGTGCAGGAGCTGGTGTGGCTGGCCGATTCGATCAGAAGATAGCGGCGATCTTTGGTCTGTCCGAGGGACAAATGGCACGCACCATCCGGCTCTTCAAGGACCAACCGATCGGCGACTGTAGACTCACCAATACGGTGCCGAAATACCCGCCATGGCCGGCGGGCCGCATCATCCACCGTATAGAGCACCGTCCGGCTGTCCTCAGCCCAGATCAGATCGCCGTGAACAGGCGTGATCACCTCCTCCAGAAGCGCACCGGAGTTGAGATCTTTGATTCGGAGCATAAACGTCTCGGAGCCGTCACGATCTTCGGTCCACGCCAGATACCGGTGATCGGGACTCACGGCCCAGTCGGCGATATCAAAATAGGGGGCGTCGGACGCCCAGGCGTTGACATCGAGAATGACCTCTTCCGCTCCATCCCGGAAACGACGGCAATGAATGGGGTGATCTCGCCCCCGCTCCACGCGGCTGTAATAGGCGTAGTCGTCCACCACCACCGGAACAGACTGATCGTCTTCTTCCAGGCGCGCCACGAACTCCCGATACAATCCCTCGCGGATCGGTCTCAGGCGTGCGAGCTCGTGCTCGGTATAGGCGTTCTCCGCCTCCAGATACGCCATCACCGCCGGATCGTCCGGATTCTCCAACCAGGCGTAGGGATCGACCCTGGCGTGACCGTGGGCCTCTCGGCGCTCGGGTTGCACGCGCGCGATGGGAGGACGAGGCCGGTTCACGGCTCTACGGCCGTTTCAGCCAGCGTCCGCAAGCAGTGCATGACGCGATCGGTATGGTCCGTGAACAGGCCGTCCACGCCGTAATCCTTAACGAATCGCTGTATTTCACTGAGCAGCGTGGCATGCGCTGCTGGCAGGTCATCATCGCGGAAAGTCCAGGGATGCACTTGTAGACCCATGCCTTGGACCTGACGAACCCAGTCGGCTCCGCCGGTGGACTCACCATCGGCCGACTCGATTCGGCCTTTCCACGGGCCCACGGCCTGCGCATAGGAGGCAATGAATGCCAGCCCGCCCGGTTCGGTCATGGCGTCCTCTTCGGCGGTGTCACCGATGAGTTGCACCAGTGGAAGCTCAGTGCCCAGGTCGTGACGCAATCGCTGCAGATTCTCGGGCTCAAAGGACTGGATAAACACCGGCGCACTCGCCCCCCTGTAACCATAGCGAGTCAACAACGCCAATAACGGCTCTTCGAGCGCTAATCCGGCCGCCCGGTGCCAAGCGGGGGATTTGGTCTCGGGGTATACCCCGACGCGGCGACCGGTAGCCCGATTGAGTTCAGCCACGAGCTGCAGGATTTCTTCGAAAGTGGGGATGGAAAACCCGCCGCCATCCTGTCGATAGCGGTCCTCCAGGCGTTCCCGCGCTTCCAACTGTTTGATCTCGGCCAAGCTGAAATCGGCGGCATACCAGTGCCCATCAGCCCGCGCCCGACCTGGAAATCGTACGGCGACATTGCTGGTTTCATCCAGCGTGATGTCGTGCCGTGCGATCAAAACGCCGTCGGCGGTCATCACCAAATCGGGCTCCAAATAATCCGCGCCGTAGGCATAGGCCATCGCATACGCCGCCAGCGTATGCTCCGGCAAGTAACCGCAGGCGCCGCGGTGGGCAATGACAATCGGTCGTACGGCGCCCATACTATCGGAAGCTTCTCTCACGTGGCGATACCGTCTCGAAATGGCGCGCAGCTTGCGCCCGCCGACCTATACCATGAATCATCTTTGTCATCTTGTACTCTCTGAAAACGAACCCCTGGCCCAAGTGGGAAATCTCATGGGAGACTTCGTCCGCGGAGCCATCGACCCAAGCTATCCCGAAACCGTTCGCCGCGGAATTCGGCTGCACCGACGAATGGACAGCTTTGCGGATCGCCACCCATTATTTCAGCGTAGCCGAGCACGTTTGCAAGCGCCCTACCGACGGTTCGGCGGGATATTGATTGACATCTTCTACGATCACTACCTGGCCGTTCACTGGGACCGTTTCAGCCCCTTGCCTTTGGAAGTCTACAGTCGACAAGTCTATCGTTCACTGGCTCGTCACCATCGGATCATGCCAGCGCGGATGCGCCAGTATGTCGGCTACATGACCCAGCGGGATCTGCTCACCAGCTATCGCGGCATCGACGGGATTCGAAGCGCCTTGAGCGGGGTGTCGAGACGCCTGAGCCGACCCAATCCCCTGGCGCAGGCGGACCAGGAGCTGGAACGCCTGAGAGCAGAGTTGGAAGAAGATTTTCTGGCATTCTTTCCGCAACTGGTTACTTACGTCCGAGGCGAAGTGCCCGCGAACAGCGCCCTCAGCCTGGATCACGCCCACGTGACCGAGGATAAAGCAACATGAAGCGCATTTGGATCCCGCTGCTCGCACTTCTGGCATCGCCGATCGCGATCGGCGATGCCCTATCCTCAAACTGCCATACGGAAGACGCCGGTATCGTCTTGCCACCGGGATTTTGCGCCACGATCTTCGCAGACGGACTCGGGACCGCACGCCATCTGGCGGTACGCGATAACGGAGATGTGTTGGTGATGAGCCCGGATACGGACGGCGGCACCTGGATGGGTAAGCCCCGGGTTTCGGGACGGGGCGTTGTGGTTGCGCTGCGCGATGAAGACGAGGATGGTCGAGCCGACCGGGCGCAGCGCTTTGGCCAAGGTCGCGGTACCGGCATCGCCTTATCCGAGAACCATCTTTACCTGGGTCTTAACGACGCAGTGGTGCGCTATCGCATCGACCCGGACGCGTTTGTCCCGACCGGATCGCCGGAGGTTATCGTTCGTAGTTTTCCCTACCAGCTGCAGCATGCCGCAAAATCCTTGGCCCTGGACGGGGATGGCGGACTCTACGTGAACGTGGGCGCCCCCTCCAACGCCTGCCAGCGAATACCCCGCACGCCCGGAATCGAAGGCAAGGACCCCTGCCCGCAAAGGGAGCTGCAAGCCGGAATCTGGCGCTTCGCCGCCGATCGAACAAACCAGCGCCACGGAACCGACGGCCACCGGCTGGCCGCCGGCGTGCGCAACGCCATAGCCTTGAGCTGGCGCGCCCAGGACGGACAGCTCTATGCCGTGCAACACGGACGCGACCAACTCCACCAACTGTGGCCCGAATGGTATGACGCCGCCCAAGGCGCCGAGTTGCCGGCGGAAGAATTTCTGCGTCTGGATACCGGCAGTGACTTTGGCTGGCCCTATTGCTACTACGATCACCAGCGCGCGCAGCGAATGCTGGCGCCGGAGTACGGCGGTGACGGTCGCTTACATGAGCGCTGCGACAACTACCCACCACCCATTGCCGCGTTCCCCGGACACTGGGCACCCAATGCCTTGGTGTTTTACGACCGGCAGGCGTTCCCGGAGACCTACCGCGACGGCGCATTTATCGCTTTCCATGGTTCGTGGAACCGCTCGCCACAACCCCAGCAGGGCTACCGGGTCACCTTTCTGCCGTTCGACGAGAGCGGCCCCAGCGGGCCACCCATCACCTTTGCGCACGGATTCGCCGGATCAGAAGCCATCAGCTCACCCCGTCAGGCCCGTTTTCGGCCCACGGGTCTGGCGGTGGCGCCGGACGGCGCGCTATTCATCGCCGACTCCCAGCAGGGCCGTATCTGGCGCGTCCACTATCAACCGACAGCCGAGAAAACCGCCGCTCGATCAATATCAGGTTACCCAAAGACCTCCCCGGTGCCATAAAATGGCTACACATCCATCACCATAATCGGCAAGCTCGCCCAATACGAGGAAGTGCGAAGCATCATGAAAAAACGGGATATCTGCATCCTGGGGGGTACTGGGTTTGTAGGGCATCATCTGGCACAGGTTC
This sequence comes from Pseudomonadota bacterium, assembly GCA_034189865.1. NCBI lineage: Bacteria > Pseudomonadati > Pseudomonadota > Pseudomonadota bacterium. The sequence goes on from JAXHTV010000001.1 coordinate 28,441, forward strand.
TGTGTAACCGGGGACACCGGGTCAAGATCTTCAGCCGTCATCCACAGCGGCATCGTGACCTCAACGTCCTACCCAACGCCAAAGTCGTCGCCGCCGAGCTGAACGACGAATCGGCCTTGGCCCAGGCCTTCTCCGGCAGTGACGTCGTTATCAACCTGATCGGCATCCTCAACGAGCGCGGCCACGACGGCAGCGGCTTTCGGTTAGCTCACGTCGAGTTGCCGGCACGTCTTTCCCGCGCCGCGGCCAAGGCGGGTGTTAAACAATTCCTGCACATGAGCGCATTAGGGGCGGACAGCGCCCGGGGTTCCAGTGATTATCTCCGCTCCAAGGGCGAAGGCGAGCAGCAAGTGCGCTTGAATGCCGGCGACCGTACGGCCGTGACGATTTTCCGCCCATCGGTCATTTTTGGGCCGGGCGATGCCTTCATTAATCGCTTCGCGGGCATGTTGCGCCTGATCCCCTTTGCTTTCCCCCTGCCAACTCCCGATACCCGCATGGCACCGGTTTACGTGGGTGATGTGGTCACGGCCATGGCCGATTGCATTGATCGCCGCGATACCCACGACCAACGTTTCAGCCTCTGCGGACCGAAGATTTATACCCTGAAGCAAATCCTCCAATTCACCGCCGAAACCGCCAGTGTGAAACGCTGGATCATCGGTCTACCACCTGCGCTATCACGCCTGCAAGCGACCATCTTGGAGTATGTGCCGGGCAAGCCTTATTCGCTCGACAACTACCGCTCATCGCAGGTCGACAGCGTTTGCGAGGACAACCACCTGGTGAGCTTCTTTCAACGGCAACCGGCGGCCATAGAGACCGTGATCCCCAGCTACCTCGGCCAGACCAGCAGCCGCGGCCGATTCGCGAACCTGGTTCGGCAAACACGTCATGAGTTCGGTCAACACCGAGAAACCGGTCAAAGCTGAGCCGGACCGAGATTGCGCCTAGGTGGTCGCGTTGGAAACCTACCTGGTAGGCGGTGCGGTCCGCGACGCGCTGCTCGGCTTGCCTGTCCATGAGCGAGACTGGGTGGTCGTCGGGGCCACGCCGGAAGAGATGAAAGCGCGCGGATTTCTGCCGGTGGGCAAGGACTTCCCGGTCTTTCTCCACCCCAAGACGCGGGAGGAGTACGCCCTGGCCCGGACTGAGCGCAAATCGGGGCCCGGCTATCACGGGTTTACCTTCTACGCGGCGCCGGATGTCACCTTGGAGCAGGATCTGCGCCGGCGCGACCTGACCATCAACGCCATGGCCCGCGCCCCCGACGGAACCCTGATCGATCCCTACGAGGGACAGCGCGATCTCAAAGCCCGGGTGCTACGCCATGTTTCACCGGCCTTCAGTGAAGACCCGCTGCGGGTCTTACGGGTCGCGCGCTTCGCCAGTCGGTTTTCACCACTGGGCTTTCGCATCGCCAAAGAAACCCAGCGATTGATGGTCGCCTTGGTCGAAGCCGGCGAGATCCACGCCCTGGTCCCGGAGCGGGTATGGCGGGAAATGGAACGGGCATTGGGAGAAGCGGCGCCGCACGTATTCTTCGAGGTGCTTCTGGAATGCGGCGCTTTGGCCGTGCTGATGCCGGCGCTGGCCAACGCCCTAGAATATGACCGCCGGGCGCTTGATGCACTTCGTCTCGCCGCAGAGCGCGGTCACAAGCCCTCTATCCGCTATGCGGCGCTACTGGAATTCGCGCTGGACGACGAAACCCACGTACGCACGGAGAGCAAACGGGTGAAAGCACCGAATACCTTCGTGGACCTGGCGACCCTGGCCGCACGCCACCGCGACTCGATACACCAAGTGATGGCGAGCAATCCCGAAAGGCTACTGAGCCTGCTGGAGGCGGTGGATGCATTTCGGCGCCCACAGCGCCTGGATGATCTGCTGGCGGTTTTGCGAACCGACGCCACCATTCGCGCCAAGGCCGACGATTATCCCCAGGAAAAACGCCTGCTGGCGGCCTTGACGGCCGCACGGCAAATCAAAGGTCAGACATTGGCCGAGCAGGGTTTTTCCGGGCCGGGGTTGGGTGAGGCTTTACACCGGGCACGCCGCGATGCCATCGGCGCGCTGGAAAGCTCAGAAAACGACCAGCAACAGCAAGCCGAGTAGCAAACGATAAACCACGAACGGCAACATACCGACCCGCTCGACCAAACGCAGAAAGAAATCGATGGTCAGATAGGCCGTGACCGCCGAGATCAAGCCACCGACCAATAAAGCCCGCCAGTCGAACAAGCTCGGGTCCGCCCACAACTTGGCACCCTCGTAACCGCCGGCCAACACGATGACCGGCACGGCCAGTAGGAAGGAAAAACGAGCCGCCGCCGTTCGACTGAGCCCCATCGCCAAACCGGCCGTCATGGTGATACCGGAGCGCGAGGTCCCGGGGATCAAAGCCAAGGCCTGCGCGACACCGATTACCGCGACATCCCTCAGCGTCACACCGTATTCGCCTCGATCACCGCGGCCTGTCCGGTCGGCCCACCACAGCAACAATCCGAAGACGATGGTTGCCCAAGCGATGACGGTCGGGGAGCGTAAGTAAGTCTCTACCCAGTCATCGGCCAACAGCGCCGCCAGACCCACCGGAATGGTCGCCAACACCACCGCCCAAGCCAGACGGGCATCGGCCGTCATGCCGCGGCCGATCATGGATCGCAGCCAGTCACGCAGCATTCTTGCCAGCTCGTGCCGAAAATAGACCACCACCGCGAGCAAGGTTCCCAGATGAACCGCCACATCGAACATCAAGCCTTGGTCCTCCCAGCCGGCAAGCACCGGAACCAAAATCAGGTGCGCGGAACTGGAGATGGGTAAAAACTCGGTAAGTCCCTGAAGCAGGGCCACGATCCAGAGGGCAAATGATTCCATGCGATCCTCAAAGTCCATGTATGACGGGGTGTAGACGGCGACGCCAGATAATCTAGCGGGCAAACGGATAGAGCCGATCGCGCAAATCTCTATGATGCATCCCCGAGAGGGCAGGCACATCGCCCTTGGATAAGGCCATCACCTTGAATCGCTCGCCCATCTCCCCCGGCAGGAGCAAGCGCTTCGCGCCCTGAGCCAACTCGTACTGAGCCACGGCATCGTCCGCCGCGGCGGCCAGGTAGCGCTCCATGCCCGAGCCCAGTAAAAAGTGCGCCTGAGTCGTGTAGCCAGACACGTCTAACCCCTGTGCCAGAGCGGCTTCTGCCAGCGCGGTAAAATCAACCCAGGCCGTGATGTCCTGCAACCCGGGCCAAAAGTACGGGTCATCATGTGCGCGATGCCGGTAGTGGCACCTCAATGTGCCACAGCGTCGCTGTGGCTGATAGTACTCATGACGCGCCATCCCGTAGTCAATGAACAAAAGCACACCCTGAGACAAGCATCCGGCGACCGTCGCGAGCCATGGCGCCAAGTTCACGTTAATCTCGGATTGATAGCCCTCGGGCAAATCATATCCCAGCGCGGTTTCGAGACCCTGCAAGCGCTCAATCAGCACCTTATCGGCTGGTTTGGGCGCATCCTCGAAACCATCGGGGCCGAGGCTTACGCCGATCTCTTCCCACCCGGCTTCGGTCCTTTTAAACCGTTTGACCACCAGCGCATCGATAATCTCGTTGCCCACCACCACACCGGCGAAGGGCGCCTCGGGCGGACCATCGAGCCACCGCACTCGGGAGGCCAAATCCGGCGCTTGCTGCCTGAGCACGTCGTGCTGCCGCTGCCGCAAGTCCGCACTGACTTCGACGATAAGGTAACAATCGGGAAGGCAATCCAAACGGGCCAGTGTACGGAGCATTTCAACGGCCATTTTTCCTGTACCCGCGCCGAGCTCCATCACCGTGCGCTCGCCGGCAGGCAACGCGCGCAACGCCTCGGCGCATTGATCCGCCAGACAACGCGCAAACAAGGGCGACACCTCCGGCGCCGTGATGAAATCCCCTTCGGCACCGAACTTTCTCGCCCCGGCACTGTAGTAACCCAAACCGGGGGCGTATAGCGCCAGAGACATATACCGATCGAAGCCGATCCAACCGCCGGCCCGACTTATCGCTTCACCAATATGGTGTTTGAGTCGGTCACTGTGCGAGCGCGCGTCAGCACAGGGCTGCGGCAAGCCGGAATCGGTGTGGATCATCGGTGGTACCATAAGGAGCTTTAATCGTGGCTGCTGCGGACGAGTATGCAGAATAAACCAAGCGCTTTAGCGGGCAAAACAGTCTTGGTGACCGGTGCTGCGCGCCGCATCGGTGCCGAGATCGCCCGTGATCTTCATGCCGCGGGCATGAACGTGATTTTGCACTACGGCCGTTCTGCGGCCGCCGCCGATGCCCTGCGCCAGGAATTGGAGCAGCAACGGTCAAATTCCGTGGCGACCTGCCAAGCGGATTTGCTGGACTTGCAGGCGATCGACGCACTGTCCCGATCCGCCGCCGAAGCCTTCGGACAGCTCGATGCACTGGTCAACAACGCATCGACGTTCTATCCCACACCCGTTGGCGACACCCTGGCCCACCATTGGGACGACCTCGTCGGCACCAATCTGAAAGCACCCTATTTTCTGATTCAAGCCCTGGCGGCGCCCCTACGCGAAACACAAGGCAGCATTGTCAACATTGTGGACATCCACGCCGAGCGCCCCCTCAAAGAGCATCCAGTTTACTGCGCCGCCAAAGCCGGGCTTGCCATGCTCACCCGGTCGCTGGCGCGAGAGTTGGCGCCTGAGGTGCGGGTCAACGCCGTCGCGCCGGGCGCCATTCTCTGGCCCGAATCGGGCAGCACCGAATCGGCCGACGTCCGCACGGAGATATTGAATCGCATCCCCTTACAGCGCACCGGCGCCCCCTCGGACATCGCCCGAACGGTTCATTTTCTCATTGCCGAAGCACAATACGTCACCGGCCAGATCATCCCCGTTGACGGTGGCCGCAGCCTGGGTCACTGACCCGACGGAGTGCCTTGATCAGGACAAGGGAGGACTATTTGGGCGTTCACCAGGTACCAGCGCTCACGGTGCGCCAAGCCCACGAACTCGGCCGCCGACGAGTCGAAACACGGAGATAAGTGTTCATCGGGCAGCAACACCCAGCGCTGATCGCCCTGCCTAAGCCAGTTGATCGCCTCCTGGACCTCCGCGCGCCGATCACGCGCGCGAAAGCCGAAATTCACCACGGGCCGATCGGCCTGATAGAGAAACTGCTCCCGCCAATCGACCAGTCCCAGCTCACCCCCATCGCCCATACGTTGGGCCACTTCCTGCATCAAGGCGCGCCCCGAGCGAACCGAATCGAAGTTGGGATAAACCCAAAGGCCATAGACCAGCCACATGGCCAACAGCCAAGCCAACAACGCCTGCCCCCCGAGCGACGGCCGGCGAGCCAGCACGGCAAGCAATGCCGCAGCAGCCAAGGCGATCAAAGCCGGCCAGGGTTCAAATTGGTGTTTCGCTACCAGTTCAACGCCGGCACTCGGGTCGATCCACAAAAAGTAGGCTGCGGCGCCCGCGAAGGTGAGCCCGAACACCAACACCAAGGACCAGCTGAGATAGTGAATCGCCCTTCCCGCCCACAAGGTTGGCAACATGGGCGCCGCGGCAAGCACCGCCACCGGCAGCGCCGGCAGAACATACAGCCCGCGCTTGCCCGGGCTCAAGCTGAAAAACAGCACCACCAGTCCGACGTATCCCAGCAACACGACAAAACGGCCATCGCGCACCCGGAGCTGCCGCCACCAGCGGGGAACCAGCCAGAACAACAGCACCGACAGCGGGAACCAGAACAGCGGAATGACTTCAGTCAGGTAATACCACGGCGGCTTGATGTGCCCCCAGGAGCGAGCATAGCGCTCCACCGTTTGCCGGAATAACAAATCGTCCCGATAGGCCGAATACGCTGGATCGCTGCTAAACGCCACCGCCAGCAGCATCGGGATACCCCAAACGCCCACCGCGCCAAGGAGCACCAATGGTGCCCACAGCCAGCGAGACGACACAATAGGAACCGGCGCAAGATGGGAACCGTTCATCGCCCGCGCCAACACGAACGGAATCAACGCGAAAACCGGCAGAAAACCCACGCCTTTGGTGATAATGCCCAAACCCATGGCGGCAAAGGCTGCGTAGCACCAGCGCCATTGCGGCCCCAACAACACATGGCGAGCCAGTCCGTAAAAGGCCAGCGTGGCCCAAAAACAGAGAAAAGCGTCGATTTGCGCGGTGCGGCCTTGCACGGCGAATTGCACCGTAAAGGCCAGCAATATCGCCCCCATCAGACCGGCCCTTGGACCCCACAACCGCCGCCCCAAATCGTAGGTCAGGTAGACCGTACCCAAGGCCGCCAGCAGCGAGGGCAACAGAAAAGCAATCGACATATGGCCGGTCAAGAGGTAACTGACGGCGATGGCCCACATAAAAAGAGGCGGTTTATCCGGGTAGAGGTGACCACCAATGCGCGGCAGTAACCATTCACCGCTCTCTACCATCTCCTGGGCAATCTGGGCGAATCGAGGCTCATCGGCGGGCCACGGATCCCGGAGGCCAATGCCCGTCCCCACCAGCAATAAAACCAGAACCGTCAGCAACAGCCAGTGGCGAACGTAAGACGCCGAACTTTCCGAGTTGGGAGGGGAAACGTCTAATGGAGTCATAGAAGCCGCCTAATCGAAGGGCCTATCGCCTACTATTCCTCACTGACCTGCTGCGGTGAACGGGCACGCCGGTTGAGCCAGATCATCCCCAACAGGTCCACCAGTCCGACCCACAACCGGTTGTTGAGTCCGTACTTGGAGCGACCCGCCACTCGCGGACGGTGATCGACTGGAACCGATACCACTTGGCCACCCGCGCGGATGACCAGGGCCGGAATGAATCGATGCATGTGATCGAAATAGGGTAGACGAAGAAACAACTCACGCGGCAACAGCTTCAAACCGCACCCGGAATCCGGGGTATTGTCGTTGAGCAAACCACCGCGAACCGTATTTGCAACCCGCGAAGAAATCCGCCGTAACCAGGTGTCCTGGCGGGATACGCGGTGGCCATTGACCAACACGTTCGAATCAGCGGTGCCCGGAAGGCCGACTCTGGCCAAGAGTTTGGGGATATCAGCCGGATTGTTTTGCCCATCCCCGTCCAAGGTGGCGATCCAAGGCGCGCGCGCATGGCGAACACCGGTGGCGACGGCGGCCGATTGGCCGGCGTTTCGGGCATGCCGCAGCAGCCGCAAATGATCGCCGAGCTCGACGCGTGCGGCGAGAATACGCTCCGCGGTGGCATCGGAACTGCCATCGTCAACAAAGATCATCTCGAAAGGTATGACACCCTTGAGGGCTGCGTGGATTTCAGCCGCTAGATTCGCGACGTTTTCGGCTTCATCCTTGACGGGGATAACGACGGACAATTCGGGTTGAATCGGCATAATGATAGCTGGTCAACGAACGGAAAAGGTCAAGCCCAATGGAAGCGGGCAAAGCATATCAGATTTCTTCGCGAACACATGCCATCGACGAGTAAATCCGGGTCACTGACCAGCAAATAGGCCAAGTATCACGCGGCGCCGCCCTGCTAAAAAAATGGGCGCCTTCCGTGGGAAAGCGCCCATTTCAATTGGACGATGGCGCTCCACTCAGCCTAAAACTTCTCCGCTGGTACTGAGTTGCACCCGATCAAAGATGTTTTTGGCCACTACCATCTGTTGAATTTGGTGGGCACCTTCAAAGATGTCGAATACCTTGACATCGCGGAACAGCTTTTCCGACAGACTTCCCTTGGCAGTTCCGGTCGCGCCCATCATCTGAACCGCAGTCGAAGTCACCTCCATACCCACTTCGGGGCCGTACAGTTTCGACATCGAGGCTTCCTTGGTGTTGCGAATGCCGTTGTCGGCCATCCAGGCGGCCTTCCAGCACAACAAGCGGGCGGCGTCGATCTTGCGCTGAAGATCGGCGAGCTTGTCTTTGATGGCCTGATAACGGGGAATTGGCCGGGACAACATGTAGTTGTCTTTCGCCCATTGGACCAGCTCTTCGTATGAGGCACGGGCGATGCCCACCGCCATGATGCCCACCAGCGGACGGCTGGTATCGAAAAACTCCATAGCCGTTTTGAAACCGGCTTTGGTATCGCCTTGATAGGAATCTTCGCCGCCCAGAAGGTTCTCTACCGGAACCCGGCAATCCTCCAGGCGCAACTCAGCAGTCTCGGTCGCCCGAAAGCCGAGCTTGTCTTCGATTTTGCCCACGGAAAAGCCCGGCGTTCCCTTCTCCACGATAAACACCCGCTGGCCGGCGTGACCCAACGACGGATCGATAGTCGCGAACACCAATGTCCACTCTGCCCGCGCGCCATTGGAGATGTAGCACTTGGTGCCATTGATGACATATTCATCGCCGTCCTTATGGCAGCGGGTGCGGATCGCCGCCGCATCCGATCCCGTTCCCGGTTCGGTCAACGCATAGGCGGCCCACCGAGGCTCGGAGCCTTGCAGCATGCCGAAATACTTTTCTTTTTGCTCATCGGTGCCCCGGGCGGAAAGTGCCGGTCCGCCCGTGCCGGCGCCGGGCATCACCAACGCCATGGAGGGATCCCCCCAGCCAAGCTCTTCCCCGGCGACTACCGCCAGCAAAGCCATGTTTTTCATACTCATGGCGCTGCCGGCGCCCTTCTTCTTGCCGGAGCCGCTGCCGCCCCCGAGACCGCCGCTCATGCCTCGGGCCAAAGGCGCCAGTTCTTTGTAAAAACTGTCCGGGTAGCCGGCATCCTGGTCGGCCTGCAGACACAAGGGGCGCACTTTTGTGTCCATGATGCTGTGAAGCATCTCGCGCGCCATCTTCATTTGGGGGGTGATAGTGAAATCGATCATGCGGTGGCCACCTTCTGCGTGCTTTCCTTGCTGACTGCGTCCGTCGGCGCGTACAGGAACTCTCCAAGAACGGCGATATGATCCTCGGAAGTGCCGAACATGTTGCCTAGCGTGCGGACATCCCGCATATAGCGTTCAACGGGCATATCTTTCATGAAACCAGCACCGCCGAAGACCTGGACGGCATCCACGGTGACCCGAACACCCGACTCACAGGCGTAGATCGCGGCGTTGCAACTCGATACGGTGGCGTCCTCTCCGTTCTCGAGTTCATAAGCGGCTTTGAGCACCAGATTCCGGGCCGCCTCGGTCGCCACTTCCATGTCGGCGATAAAAAACGCCAACCCTTGGTGACCGCAAATGGGTTTACCGAACGTCTTGCGGTCCTGGGCATAATCGATGGCGTAGCTCAGGGCGCCGCGGGCGGCACCCACGATACGGGCGGCGGTGACGGTGCGGGCGATATTAAACAATCGGCCAAGCGCCGCGGTCTGATCGTCCGCGCCGTTCAAATGAGCATTCGCGGACAGGGAAACGTTGTCGAATCGGATTCGGCATGCCCCGCCGGCCCGAAGGCCCATTCGATCTTCCGGCGTAATCTCCACCCCTTGGCAGGTGGGATCAACCACAAACGCATCCAGGCCAGACAGCCCTTCCGCATCGGAAGTTTTGGCCAGTACGATCAATTTCTTGGCCCGTGCCGCGTTGTAGACACCCAGTTTCTCGCCGTTCAGCACAAACCCGCCGTCTTGCCGCTCGGCGCGGGCCGACATATAACCCAGATGGGCGGCCGGGTCGGACTCCGCGGACGCGAACGCCAATGAGTAGTCCGCTTGATCGGCCAGCGGGGATAACAAGGCTTCGGCTTGCTCGGACGTTGCCAGCGCCACGATAGCCTGAGCGGCCAGTCCCGCGTCGTCCAAGGCGACGGCTTGCGCCGCGTCGGTTTTCGACAAGGCCTCTTCCGCCAGCACCTTGGCGGTCAGACCGAAGCCCACGCCACCGTGAGATTCAGGCAGCCCGACCAAGTGCATCGCGGTTTCGCGATACGTATTACGGACCGAATCCGCTACCGTCATGTTCCGGTCGGCTTCGCGAACGGCCGGTGCGAGACTGTCTTCAGCAAAACGCTGAATGGTCTCGAGCAACGCGCGCTCTTCCTCGGATGGATAGAAAGAAATCATTCTTGAACTCCTGATGTGATCGCGATCTGATCACGAACGGTGCCCGAGGTGGACACAGCCGATCATTCGCACAATCCATGTCTGCTCAGGGATTCTTATTTTTTTAAGGCCATGATGTGTCGGCAACGGTAAGACATCGTCGATACTGATGGGGCCTTGTCGTTCGCCTTCCCACCGCGTCCGGCCGACGAGTTTGGTCAGCCCACATGACACGCCGAGCGGCGCGGAACACACTCCCTGTGCACTCGAAAGCCATCCTAGGCTTTAACGCGGCCAAAAATCCAGTCAAACGAACCATACGTACCCGCACGGCCACTGCAGCGCTTTGAAATTCTTGCGAAATACCCGGCCGAAATGCTAGGATTTCGCGCTCTTTCCAATCGAATCGACCAACCGTCTTAATCAATCGACCAACCCATGCCTTCTGTCACTCGCGGCTTTTTTGGACTGGTTCGCCGGCCGTCGCATCGTTGTAAAAAACAAACGGACGGCCTCGCAAGCCGGTTGTGTCGGATCGTCAAGCTTCTGTTACCGCATGAGACAAAAAAGAGGACGAGCTCATGACTCAATCAAGCGCTAAACAAGCGCCACTGTTCGATCTCACACCCACCGACGAACAGCGCATGACCCGCGAAGCGATGCAGCGTTTCGCCGAATCGGAAATGCGGCCCATTGCCCGGAATTCCGACGAAAACTACGAACTGCCCGCGGAGTTCCTGCAACAGGCGCATGAGCTGGGCATCACCATGCTGGCCGTGCCGGAAGAATTCGGCGGCGCGGGACAGGATCGCTCTCCTATTTCCAATGTGCTCATAGCCGAAGATTTGGCCAAAGGCGATATGGGACTGGCCTTGGCCGTGCTCTCACCGCTGGGCGTGGTCAACACCTTGCTTGACCAAGGCTCGGAAGGACAGAAAGCTAAATATCTGCCGGGTTTCGTTGGCGAGTCTTTCAAACCCGCGGCGGTGGCGATCTCCGAACCGCGTGCCACGTTTGACGTGCGCGACATTCAAACTCAGGCAACCAAAGATGGCGACGGATACGTTCTCAATGGCGTCAAATCACTGGTTCCCTTAGCCACCTCGGCCGAGCTCTTTATCGTCATTGCGAACCTTGAAGGACAAGGCCCGCAGGCGTTCATCGTCGAAGCCGGAACGGCCGGTGTCACCACCGAATCGCAACGTTACCTAGGCGTGCATGCGATCCAACCGGGCATCGTGAAGCTAGAGAGCGTCCGAGTTGGGGCTGACGCCCTCCTGGGCGAACAGGAAAAAACTTTCGATTACAACCGCTTGCTGGACCTGAGCCGCCTCGGCTTGTGCGCCGCCGCATGCGGCACGGCACAGGGTCTGCTCGAGCATGTCACCGAATACGCCAACGAGCGGGTGGCTTTCGGCGAACCGATTTCCCACCGTCAGGCGGTCGCCTTCATGGTCGCCAATATCGCAATTGAACTGGAAGCCGTCCGCCTGCTGACTTGGCGCGCCGCCTCCCGTGCGGAACAAGGCCTCGAATTCCACCGCGAAGCGCATCTGGCCTACATCAACGCATCGGAGCGGATGCTCGAGATCGGTAACAACGGGGTACAAATCCTCGGTGGCGCGGGCTTCATTCGCGAGTACCTGGAAGAGTTGTGGTACCGGAATCTTCGCGGCGTAGCCATTGTCGAAGGTTGCTTCGCCATTTAAAGCGGCGCTACGGAAACGAATTCGAAGAGGACAAAACGCGATGATTAATCTGGAACTACCGCCAAAAGTCACGAATATTGAGAAAATGGCCCACGGCTTGGCCAAATCCATGTTCCGACCCATTTCACGAAAGTACGACGCCGCCGAGCACGAGCCGCCGAAAGAGCTCGATGCCATGAAACAAATGCTGGGCAGCATGGGCGGCTTCGGAGACTCCGGCGGGAAGAAAGACAAGGGCGAGAAGAAAGAGCAGGCCCCTGGAGTCAAGAACGGCCAGAACCTGATGTCGGTGCCAGCCATCACTGCCATGTGTTGGGGTGACGTCGGCCTGATGATGGCAATCCCAGGCCAAGGCCTCGGCAACGCGGCCATCATGGCTGCGGCCACGCCGGAACAAAAAGAAAAGTTCGGTAAAGTCTGGGCGGCGATGGCCATCACCGAACCCGGTACCGGTTCCGACGCCGGCAACATCCAAACCTCTGCCAAGCGTGACGGCGACGACTGGATCATCAACGGCGAGAAAATTTACGTCACCGACGGCGGCCGAGCGACGCATGTCGTTGTATGGGCCAACATCGACAAATCCAAGGGCAAGGCGGGCATTAAGTCCTTCGTCGTGCCGAAGGACTTGCCGGGTGTCGAGGTGGTCCGGCTGGAGAAGAAGATGGGTATCCGCGCCTCGGATACTGCCGCGATCAACTTCACCGATGTTCGCGTGCCCTCGGAAAACCTGCTGGGAACGGCCGAAATCAAGGACAAAAAGGAAGGGTTCGGCGGCGTCATGCAGACGTTCGACAATACCCGCCCGGCGGTTGCCTCCATGGCTTTGGGCGTCTCCCGCGCGGCCTTGGATCTGACTACGGAACTGCTGGCCCGGGAAGGTGTGGAAATCACCTACGAGCACACCCGGTTCCGTGGTAATGCACTCGAAGCGGAAATGGAATGGATGGAATCGGAGTGGGACGCCGCTCGCCTTCTGACCCTTAAAGCTGCCTGGCTGGCGGACAATGGAATCCCCAATTCCAAAGAAGCATCGATGTGTAAGGCAAAAGCCGGTCGCGTCGGCAGTTACATCACGCTTCGCTGCGTGGAGCTGTGCTCCAACCTCGGCTATAGCGAAGTTGAGCTGCTCGAGAAGTGGGCCCGTGATTCGAAGATCCTGGACATCTTCGAAGGCACTCAACAAATCCAGCAACTCATTGTCGCCCGCCAAGTGCTGGGTAAAAGCTCGAAAGAACTCAAGTAGTCGAATTATCGATTCATTGAGTTTATCTAAACCCCTGTCAACGTGCTGTTGATGGGGGTTTTTATTTGGGCTCGACGCGGCTCACCAGAAAGGACATCATATACGTCGACAGTGAATCTGTCCGACGACCAAATGATTAGCTAGATACTTGTAAGAAATTGGGGGCCCACCTTCCATATCATCCGGGTTTGGAGAGCGAACCAGATGATCGATGCCGCGACAAAGACAAAAATGCGCATCGCCAAACGGGAGATGGTGACCGGACCAGGAAAGAATAACTTGATAGCCGCAGAGAAACGTTCTGGCTTCCGAAGCTTCGAGCTCAAGGGACCGGGCGCACTGACCCGAAAGCGCCAAACGGCATCCCGAGCCGCACTGATGGGAAGCTTTTTCTGGTTTTTCCTTGCCGGAATGACAGTTTGGACCCGACAACTGGGACTCACGGACATCCCGATGGCCGATCTATCCCGGTTTATGGTCTTCGCCGCGTTGATCGTTGCCGCCAACTACACGTACTTCCGGACCGACGTGTGTCTGCGCGTGCCCATTCACTTCCGTCATGTCACGCTGTTCGTCACGATGGGCCATGCCCTGTTGATGATGGCCTTTGGCGTGACGGACGGCTTCACTTATCTGACAGTATTCACCTCCGTGATGGGGTTGCTGACCATTCTGGCATTTCTGGGACTGACCCACGGTTTCACGGTGAGCTTTATCGCGGGCATTTCCCTGTCATTGGCGTTTCACGGCGCTTATCACTTCACCCCCCATCACGGCTTGACGGTGCCCCCCAATATCTACGCCGTGGTCACCGCGACAGGAATCACGCTGTCTCTGGTCACGTCAGTGGTCAACGGATTGAACCGGATCACAAAATACCGTTTCGTCGAGTTGTTGAGAAAACAACATCGCCAGACCGAAATCATCCGGGAACAAAACGAGGAACTCGACAGGAAAGCGCTGGAACTGACCCGTTTCAACGAATCGCTCCGTCAAATGACCATGGTGGACGGACTGACTCAGGTCGCAAACCGGCGCTGTTTCGACGACACGCTGCGCCGGGAGTGGATTCGGCTCCTGCGCCTGGGGGACAACCCCCAGCGGCTATCAGACCCGGAACACCCGCCACAGATCTCGCTGATTTTGCTCGATATCGACTATTTCAAGGCCTTCAACGACACCTACGGCCACTTGGCCGGTGATGACTGTCTGCGGCGGGTGGCCGAAGCCATCCGTGGCGCCACGTTACGGCTAACCGACCTGACCGCCCGCTACGGCGGGGAGGAATTCGCCGTACTTCTACCCGACACAAACTTGGATGGCGCCGAGCAGGTCGCACGAAGAATATTCAATAATATTAATGAGTTATCCATACCGCATGCCGACTCAGGCGTAGCCGACCATATCACCGTCAGCATGGGGGTTGCGCACGTATCGGAATTCAAGAACCTACAAGCGAGGCACTTGGTCCATTTGGCGGATAAAGCCCTTTACGACGCCAAAAATCAGGGTCGGAACCGCATCATCGTTGTCTCGCGCCCTTAAGACGCAGTGGATCAGCCCTACTTAGGCGGCTCTGTTCAGACTTCGAGGGACGCCAAGCAACGCTCCAACTGGATGGCATCGACGGCGAACCGACGTATCCCATCCGCCAGCTTTTCCGTCGCCATGGCGTCTTCGTTCAACGACCAGCGGAACCGCGCCTCGTCCATTTCCATCCGAGGCAAATCGGCGCGTTCCGCCGCATCGGGCGACAACATGGGCGGAACCGCGCCACTTTCACCGCTCAATTCTTCCAGCAACGAAGGGGCGATGGTTAACAAATCACAACCCGCCAATGCCAAGACTTGATCCTTGCTGCGGAAGCTCGCGCCCATGATTTCGGTCGAAAAGCCGTACTTCTTGAAATAGTGGTAGACACGGGTCACAGACAATACGCCCGGATCTTTGTCGGGCGGATAGCCATCGACCCCGTCCCGTTGGCGATACCAGTCGTAGATGCGACCGACGAATGGAGAAACCAGTGTGGCACCGGCCTCGGCACAAGCGACCGCCTGGGCCAGACAAAACATCAGGGTCATGTTGCAGTGGATCCCTTCTCGTTCGAGTTCGCGCGCGGCCTGGACGCCTTCCCAGGTCGTGGCCAACTTGATCAGTATCCGATCGCGCGACACCCCGGCTTTCTCGTATAGCGATATGAGCCGGTGGGCTTTTTCAATGCTCGCCCTGGCGTCAAACGACAAACGCGCATCCACCTCCGTGGACACGCGCCCGGGAATCATGCGTAAGATCTCACAGCCGAAGTTGACCGAGAGTTTGTCCATCGCCGCGCCGAGGCGTTGCGACTCAGTCTCGTGCTGCCGACGACCGAAGGCCACGGCTTCCTCCAGCAGTGATTGATAATCTGCCTGCCGAGACGCGGCGAGAATCAACGTGGGATTGGTCGTGGCGTCTGTGGGCCGATAGTGGCCAATTGCAGCGATATCCCCAGTGTCCGCCACCACCACACTGTGCTGGCGGAGCCCTTCCAATTTATTCATCTTTGATCACTCGGTTAGCCCATCTGCGCGATAGAACAGATCGGTTTTAGTCACAATTTTCTCGGATACTTTCTCGGAGCCCCTGCAACCGCTGCTCACGCTCGCCCTCGTCCAGCCAACGCTGCTGCTCGGGGAGAAAAACCCGCGGGCGCTGCTCATACCATTGCAATTGCTGACGGGCCTGATCGCATCTTTCGGAGCGCTCGGCGGCGGCCGCCGCCTTTTGCTTTTCCGCCGACTCCTTTTCCAACCGTTGCTCGCGAGCAGCTTGGGCTGCCTCTTCGGCGGCTTGCGACGGCCGACTGTCGATACCCTGATGCATTGATGGATCGGACCGGATAATTTCGGCCTCTGCACCTACCGGCGGATGATCACCATAATGCACCCGCCCGTCCTCTACCCAGCGGTAAGTCTCCGCGATTGCCGCAGGCGTCAACCCACTGACGAACAGACAGCCTGCTGAAAAAACCAAGAAGATTCTGGCGAACAACCTCATTTCGAGTTTCTCAATGGTTGTGGGCCCGCTCGGCCGACTATCATATCGGATTCGGCCAAACTGAGGCACATGCGAAGACCGGCCATTTAAGCAGCGCACGCGTCGTCGCCGGGCCAGTTGAAGAAACGCTCGGCATTGGCCCGCGTCACCACCGCCAGATGATCCATCGGCTGCTGTCGCGCCTTCGCGACAGCAGCCAGAACGCGCGGCAAATACATCGGTTCGTTGCGACGCGATTTTGGCCTCGGACGCAAATCTCGCGGCAGCAAATAAGGGGCGTCGGTTTCGATCATCAGACGATCATCCGGGATCAGGCCGGCTAAATCCCATAAGTGAGCTCCCCGTCGTTCATCGCAAATCCAACCGGTTAACCCCACATATAAGTCCATATCCAGGTAGGCCGCCAGTGACTCGCGATCACCGGTAAAACAATGCACCACTGCAGCGCTGATGCGATCGCGATAACGGGCTAGAATCGCGATAAACCGGGTATGGGCATCCCGCTCGTGCAGAAACACCGGCAAACCCGTATCAGCCGCGATCTCCAGCTGCACTTCAAACGCCCGCTCCTGATCTACGCGGGGCGAAAAATCGCGGTAGAAATCCAGTCCCGTCTCACCCACGGCACGCACCTCCGCCACCGCCGCCAGATCCGCGATATGCACGAATTCGGCCGCACCATGGCTCGCCGCATGATGCGGATGAACGCCAGCGGTGCAGGCCAGGCGTGCCGGATAGGCTTGGGCGAGCGCCAACGCTTGTCGGCTGCATTCAAGCCCGCTGCCCGTCACCACGATCCGCTCAACGCCAGCGTTCTCGGCCCGTTGCAGCACGGCGTCCAAGTCCTCGTGGAAGCTCTCGTGGGTCAAGTTGGCGCCGATATCAATCAATCGAAATTCCGGATTTGCCGCGGATGGCGCGAGTGGCCCGGGGGACGAGGCGATCATTTCGCCTCCCCGGATGTCCGGATCTGACGCGATTGCCGCCAGAACTTGGCCGCGAGCCACAAAGGAACCAAGCCCAACAACACATAACAGACCGTAACCACCACCGGCGCGACACCATAGGGTGGCGGCTGCAGGCGGAAGTAATGCCCCCAAACCAGCAGGCCACCGAGCTGCCAGATGGCCGTTGAAGCCAACGCACTCATCGCGCGAATTCTCACCGGCGAGGTCCGGCTGGGCACCCCCGCCCGCCCTTGCCACCGCGACAAACTAAACCCGATAGCGAGCAACGCCACGCCGAGCAAAGTGAAAAGGTAAGAGTTGAACCTCAGAGCTGGCCGCAGAAAGGACTTCTGTGGATCCTCGGGATCAAAATAGGCGATCACCGTCGCGCCTTCCGGGTAATCCTGGACGAAACGCTCAGCCGCCGCGCGATCCATTCGCCGCGGATTAGAGAACAACTGATCGGAACGATAAATCCCATCGCCGAGTTGGTATCGGTAGCGCACCACGGGAACGAAAGCGCCATCGTCCAACTGCCGAACCTCGGCGCTGTATACTTCAGCAATCGCCTCGCTCTTGTCCACAATGCTGCGATGCTGGACCACTACGCCTTGCAGACCGATAAACAAGGACAGCACGCTCAACAGCACCGCCGCCAAGAGCATGCTGCGCCGCGCTGCTGACTCGGGCGCCGTATCCGGTGGAGGGTCACCCGGAACTTGTGTTGTCATTTCACACTTTCTCCCCAACTAAAATGGCTGCACCGTCGCGTGGAGATTCCGAAACTCGCAGCCGTATAACCCGTGATTTTTCACTGAAATTGAAATGAATTGAACGACGGTATAGAATTGCGGCCTTTCACGATTCCGCCCAATGCAGTCATCCGAAAAGCCGTGAGCCGCACCCCCATTTCCAAGCCAGACGAACAAGAAACCGGCGAGCGCATTCTTCAAACCGCGTTTGAAATGTTCGGACGCTACGGTTACGACGGCGTATCCATCGACCAGATTTCCCGCAAATGCAGCTTGAGCAAAGGCGCATTGTACTGGTACTACCGGAACAAGGAAGCCTTGTTTTTCGAGTGTCTTAAACGACTGCGGAAACTGATGGTCGCCCATGTTTACGGTCCGATGGCCGCAACGGACGATCCGCGTGAACAAATGCTGCTGTTCTTCCAGGGCATCGAGAGCGTGCTCAACGACTCCGAGAATCTCGAAAGCGTATCGGGTCTTCTGATCGGCGTCGGCCGGGTTGACCGCTCGTTGATTCAGGAGTTCCGCTCCCGGGCACGTCTGGATGCCGAACAGTTTCTGGCCCGCATCCTCGACAACGGGCGAAAAATGGGGCATTTCCGATTCTACGACGAATCCAGCATCCCCATCGCACGCGCGCTGTTTGTCATTATCGAAGGCTGTCTGGTTCAGGCTCGGTCTGAGACCGCGGAGCATACCGCGGATGCGCTGCATCAAATCGCGATCGGCTTTTTCCTGGCCTGTGGTTGCCGACCACCGGCGGCACTGGGCCACGAACCGGCCAGATCGCGCCCGTCTTGACACCCCTTCCGGGCCAAACCTATAGTGCCAAACGGCAAGATTCCTACCGTTGCTCCATTCAGTCGGCGCTGTATTAGCCCGTCCCGGAGCGGCTATACCCCCTTGCCACCGCGAAAAATCCGAAGCGACCAAGGCGAGCTGCGGATAATGAACGCCCGCACGCCCGATGACTTTTCGTCGCCTGAGGACCAAAACAAGCCTAGGACAGGGATTTCTCATGTTCTCCAGATTCTTCAAGCGCGACCAAGGCCCGTTCACCCTCACCATTGAGGGTTTGGACAAACCCATCGAATGCGATGGGAAAACATTTTTGCTATCTGCAGCCCTTCGAGAAGGCATCCCGATCCCTTACAGCTGCCGGGTGGGCGGCTGTGGTACCTGCAAGGTTCGTTTAATCGAGGGGAAGGTGAAGGAATTCACGGATAAAACTTACTTACTTTCCCAAGAAGAGCTTCAACAGAACTATATCCTGGCCTGTCAGAGTCAACCGCGGAGCAACGTTCGCATCCACGTCGACGATCTAGACCTGTCGGCGGAGGCCCGGGCTTCGGTTCACAAGGAAACCGTGCGCGAAGGCACCATCGCCGGCACGCGAGTGCTCACCCACGATATCGTGGAACTGACCGTCGAACTCGACGGTCCCATGGATTACACGGCCGGGGAGTACGCCGACATCAGCGTTCCGGGCGTCATCGAAGAGTCACGGTCCTACTCGTTTTCTACCAAACCGGACCCAGAGAACCCGAATGTCGTGGTATTCCATGTCCGCAAGGTGTCCGGTGGCAAGTTCACCGAATGGCTGCACGGTGAAGACCGCGTGGGTTCCCGGTTGTTGGTCAAAGGCCCCTATGGCGACTTCTGGCTGCGAACAGCTGATGCACCCATGGTTTGTGTGGCCGGCGGTAGCGGCATGGCGCCGCTCAAAGCGCTGTTGGAGCAAGCAGTGGCCGATGGTGCTTCACGAGACTGCACATACTTGTTTGGCGCCAGAACGCAAAAAGATCTCTACTGCCTGGACGAGATGACCCAAATCCAATCGCAATGGAAAGGGCAATTTAAGTTCGTACCGGTCCTATCTGAAGAACCAGAGGATAGCGACTGGCAGGGACGCCGAGGCCTGGTTACGGATCTTCTGACAGAAATACCGAATTTATCGGCATCTCACGCCTATATGTGCGGTCCCCCACCAATGCTCGATGCGGCACTCGCGGTGCTCGAGCAATCGGGCGTTTCTGAAGACCACATTCATTTCGACAAGTTTCTAGACAAAAGCCACTTGGCAAAGATCGATCACACGGAGTCATAGCAAGGCCCGACTACGGCAGCGCCGAATACCGGTCATCTCCGTTTCTTGCGTCATTCAAAAGGCCGGTAAACGCCTCCGCAGGCACGGCCGGACTGAATAAGAAACCTTGATAGGCATGGCAACCGTTGTTTTGCAAGAACTGAAGTTGCTGTCGGGTTTCAACACCCTCAGCGATCACGCTGAGTTTGAGGTTTCGCGCCATGGCGATGATGGTGGCAACGATTTCCATGTCGCTCGGGTCTTGGGGGATGTCTCGGACGAAGCTTTGGTCGATCTTCAGCACATCGATTTCAAAGCGCTTGAGGTAGGCGAGCGACGAGTGACCGGTGCCGAAATCATCAATGGACAATGCAATCCCAAGGGATTTCAGCTGCGCCAGGGCCTGATGGGTACGCTTGTCGCTCTTCATCATCGTGCTTTCCGTGATCTCCAAGCCCAGGCGTTCGGGCGCCAAGCCCGTCTGGTCGAGAATTCGTCGTACCGTATCGGCCACACCTCCGCGAACGAACTGGATCGTCGACAGATTCACGGACAGTTTGAACCACGACGGTAGCGAACCCTCCCAAGCCTGGGCTTGCCGGCACGCGAGCTCCAACACCCGGGCGCCGATGGGAACAATCAACCCAGTCTCTTCGGCCAAGGGAATAAATTCAGCGGGCGAGATCATCCCATCCTGCGGATGTCGCCATCGGACAAGCGCTTCAGCCCCCACGATCTGCCCAGTCTCGAGTGAGACCTGGGGTTGATAGAAAACCTCGAATTCATCCCGCTCCACAGCCTTTCGCAGCTTCGTCTCGAGGGCCAAACGGGCGTTGGCGGTCTCGGTCAGCTCATCGGTATAGAACTGAAAAGTATTGCGGCCATGCTCTTTGGCGCGATACATGGCGGCATCGGCATGCTGAATCAGTTGCGTGGCATCTGAGCCGTTGGCCGGGTAAATACTGATGCCAATACTGACCCCAATGTAGACTTCCTCACGGGCGCCAAGCGTAAACGGTTGCGCCAATGCCTCGATCAATTGCTGGGCGACCGTCGCCGCCTGTGTTGACCGATCAACATGTTCCAAGACCAAGACAAACTCATCCCCGCCCAGGCGAGCCAATGTGTCATCGTTGCGGATACGGGCCGTCAATCGCTGGGCAATCCCCTTCAACAAACGATCGCCCATGGGATGGCCCAAGCTATCGTTCACGTTTTTAAAGCGATCCAAATCGAGAAACAACACCGCCAGCTGATGTCCACGTCGCGCGGCACGATCCAAGGCACGGCTTAGACTGATATCCAACATGTGGCGGTTCGGCAGATCGGTCAGCGGGTCGTAGTGAGCCAGCCGTTGTAATTTTTCCTCGGACTCCTTGATTCGGCTGATATCCGAGAAAACGGCGACGTAATTGGAAACCCGCCCCGCTTCGTCCTGCACCACGCTGATGGTCGACCAAGCCGGGAACAGCTCACCGTTCTTACGTCGCTCCCAAATCTCGCCCTGCCAATGGCCAGAGCCGATGATCGAAGCCCAAATCGATTGATAAAATTGATCATCGTGAACACCGGAGCGCATCGTGCGACTGGCGGAGCGACCTTCGAGCTCTTCCGACCGATAGCCGGTGATGTCACAAAAAGCGCGGTTGACTGCCAACACGCGCTTGTCGAGCCCAACAATCATCACCCCGTCTTGTGTACTCTCGAAAACGGCCGCCGCTTGCCGCAACTGCGCTTCCGCCCGATTGCGTTCGACGATCTCCGATGCCAAACGTGTGTTGGTGGTTCGCAACTCCGAGAGGGTCTGGCGCAAATTGGTCATCGTGAAATACGTCAGCAGACCCACCGTCGAAACCAGCATGATGAAGAACAGGGAGGTCGAGAAAAACTCGCGCGCGACCGAATCGATCATGATCGGCGGAACATACAGTCCGGTCAGTTCAAGTACGAGTAATAGAATGGCATAGCCGGTAACCGCCGCCGTCATGGCCAAAGCATACGCCGGCGCGAGTAACGTCCCGCCAATCATGATGGTCCAGATGAACAACATCCAAGCGCCGGAGTGAATGCCGCCGAATACGAACACGCCTGCCCCGATTCCGATCAGGTTGCCAAGACAATGCAACCAAATCATGGCGCGAATTCGCCCGCGCTTGGCCTGCCAGATACAAATAATCGAAACGGGACTGAATAGAACCGGGAACGCAAGGCCGGCCGCGGCATGGGCCTTGGGCATGACACCCAAATAGCCGGCGATAATAAAGGTGATGGCAATTGCGGCGACGACCCCCGTACTAATCACCATCAGGGTGTTAAAGACCTGACCCAGTTGAGCCGTTTCAGGATCTTCGGACTGCACAGAAACCAACCGCGCCCACCAACTGGCGATCACGTTTCCGACTGTCGATTTGGCGTTGTTCATGCGTCCGGTATCGTCCCCCAGGCGGCGCTCACCCGCATGCCGGCCGCTCATTTAATCCAGCCCGGTATGGATAAAACGGCTACAGGACAGGTTCTTTTTTTTATTCAGTCACAGCGCGACCGACCGATCATTTGTCGCGCTAAACACCGGATTAGCGCCATGCGCCTTTGGCGTAAGACGGTCTGAAATCGAAATTGTCGTCCGTCAGTTTTTATCGGCGTGAGCGAAGGAGTCTTTACCCATATCTCGGGGCAAGGGCAGCGAATGGATGTCAGTCGTTGGTGTCAAGATAGCGGTCGAAACTGACTAACGAAGTTCCGCCACCACGGGTACGTGATCGGACGGCCGTTCCCATCCCCGAACAGCGGCGTCGATTGCGCTGTCAGTGCAGCTTTGCGCCAACGTTTCGCTGAGAAGAATCAGATCGATGCGCAAGCCCCTATTGCGACGATAGTTGTTCATTCGGTAGTCCCACCAGCTGAACGCGTTGTCGGCTTGTTCAAACAAGCGAAAACTGTCCACCAACCCCAACTTCAACAACGATTCCAGGGCAAGGCGCTCCAAGTCGCTACAGAGCACTTTGCCCCGCCATTCGTCCGGGTCATGTACATCCCGGTCCTCCGGCGCGATATTGAAATCGCCCACCACAGCCAGCCGACTGTGAACGCTAAGTTCGCCCGACAAAAAGGACTGAAATTTTTCCAGCCACCGCAATTTGTATTCATATTTATCGGAGCCCACCTCCTGGCCGTTGGGGACATAAACGTTGATGAACCGCAAATCTCCAACGGTACAGGCCAATAGGCGGCGCTGCGGATCCTCGAACCCAGGCAGATCGGTGATGACGTCCGAGACCGGCGCTCGAGTCAAGACAGCGACACCGTTGTAGGTGGGCTGACCCGCGTACACGACCTGATAACCGGCCGCCTCGATCGCCTCGGCGGGAAACCGTTCATCGGGTAACTTCGTTTCCTGCAAACCCAGTACGTCGACCGGATTGTCCGTCAGCCATTCCAGGACCTGGGGTAGACGGACGTTAAGCGAATTGACATTCCAACTGGCGATTTTCATGCTGCGATGCCTGAGTGTCGCAACAGCGGCTCAATGTTCGGCTCCCGCCCGCGAAAGGCAATAAACGAGTCTCGAGCATCCCGCGAGCCACCTTGTTCCAAAATGGCTTCAAGGAAATGACGACCAATCGCGGGGTCGAACAAACCGCGTTCTTCAAATGCGGCAAAAGCATCCGCCGACAACACTTCGGCCCATTTGTAGCTGTAATACCCAGCCGCATAACCACCCGCAAAAATGTGGGAGAAGCTGTGAGGAAAACGATTCCAGGCGGGCGGATAAACGACGGCCACGCGCTCACGAATGGCATCGATAACCTCCTGCACCCGTCCGCCCTTCTCCGGGTCATAGTCGCTGTGGAGACGAAGATCGAACAAGGCAAACTCCAACTGCCGGACCATCTGCATGCCCGACTGGAAATTCTTTGCATCAATCATTCGGGCAAACAGTTCATCCGGCAACCGGTCCCCGGTTTGCACATGCGCGCTGATCAAATCGAGCACTTCCCGCTGCCAGCACCAGTTCTCCATGAACTGACTCGGCAGTTCCACGGCGTCCCATTCCACACCGTTGATGCCGGAAATGGGTAGGTAATCGACTTTGGTCAACATATGGTGGAGACCATGCCCGAACTCATGAAACAGCGTGACCACTTCGTCGTGTGTCAGCTGTGCGGGCTGGTCACCCAAAGGTGGTGTGAAATTGCAGACCAGGAAGGCTACCGGTGTTTGAACATGCGCTCCAACCAACCGTCGGCCGACACAATCAGCCATCCAGGCTCCGCCTCGCTTATCTGACCGCGCATACAAGTCGGTAAAAAACTGCCCGCGCAAGCGCCCGTCGGGGTCTCGAATTTCGAAAAACTTCACGTCCGGATGCCAAAGCTCGCCGTGATGGCCTTCGGCAATCTGCACGCCATACAACCGCTGAACCAGCCCGAACATGCCTTCGATCACGCGGGGCGCGGGAAAATACGGCCGCAAATCCTCCTGCGACAACGCATGTTTGGCCACTCTGAGTTTCTCGCTGTAGTAAGCAATATCCCAAGCTTCCAGCGGCTTGATCCCGTCGGTCTGGGCGGCGAAATCGGTCAGCTCATCAAGTTCCGACTGGGCAACTGGCCGCGAGCGTTGGACGAGATCTAGCAAGAACTCGTTTACTGCGTCCACATCAGGCGCCATCTTGGTTGCCAACGACTGCTCAGCGTAGTCCGCATACCCGAGGATCCGAGCCGCTTCGTGGCGCAAGCGTAAAATGTCTTCCATCACCGACGTATTGTCCCACCGGCCACCGTGAGGGCCTTGATCCGAGGCCCGCGTGGTATAGGCTTCATACACTGCTCGCCGCAATTCGCGGTCATCGGCGTAGGTCATCACGGCATGGTAGCTGGGGAACTCCAGCGTCACCAGATACCCTTCCTGCCCTTCCCGCTCGGCGTATTGGCGGAGCTGGGCTATTGCCGATTCGGGCAGCCCGTTCAGCGCTTGGGCATCCCCAAGCGGTTTGTTCCACGCACGGGTGGCATCGAGCAAGTTCTCTTGGAATTTCGCGCCGAGACGCGACAACTCCTGCATGATGACTTTGAAACGCGCCTTATCCTCGCCGCCCAGGGTGACGCCCGCCAATTTAAAATCCCGCAGCGCATTGTCGATCACGCGCCGCTGGGCCGGCGAGTATCGAGCGTAGTCGGCACTCGCCGCGATCTCGTGAAAAGCCTCGTACAGGGCGTGGTTATGCCCCAGTTCGGTACCGTACTCGCTTAACTTCGGCAAACACGCATTGAACGCGTTCCGCCAGCCTTCCGAATCCTTGACCGAGTTAAGATGGCTGATGGGCGCAAAGACCCGATCCAAACGGTCCTGCAACACTTCCAGTGGCTCCACTAGGTTCTCCCAAGTGGGCGTTCCCTCCTGCTCCAACAGGGCCTGGATACGACGACGATTGTCCTCGATTACGCCGGTTATCGCGGGCTCCGCATGTTCCGGCCTGATGGCGGAAAACCGGGGCAAGCCGTTAAATTCCAACAATGGGTTATCCATGGGGCTTTCAGTTTCCACGGTTGGTTTGCCAGTCGAACACGAAAATTCATCGGCAAGTTTGAGTACTAGCGGTATCTGAGCGCAGCATCAGGCACCAGACCGATCCGGCGCACCGATGAGCTACCGAGCGAGCTAATGTACCATGGCCTTTTTGGGCCCACCAAGATGCCCTTTCCTGGTCCACTTTGTCACCGGAGCTAATACAAATCATGGCATTCGATTTCGACCTATTCGTGCTGGGCGGGGGCAGCGGCGGACTGGCCGCTGCCAAGCAAGCGGCCGACCACGGCGCCCGAGTCGCGCTGGTTGAACGTGAACGACTGGGTGGAACCTGCGTCAACGTGGGCTGTGTCCCCAAAAAAGTGATGTGGTATGCGGCCCACATGGCCGATCAACTGGAGGACGCGCCCGCCTATGGATTCGAAGTCAAACGGCCGGAGTTCGACTGGCCCGGGATCAAGGCCAAGCGGGATCGGTATTTGCAACGGCTTAATGGGATTTATGCCGACCAGCTGGATCGCCGAGACATCACTACGCTCCGGGGCGAAGGCCGATTCAAAGGACCAAACACCCTCTCCGTCGGCGAGAAAATATACACCGCCGAGCATATTGTTATCGCCACGGGCACCCGCCCCAACATTCCCACCACCCCGGGCGCCGAGCTCGGCATCACATCCGATGGGTTCTTCGAACTGGATGATCGCCCGCGCCGAGTCGCGGTGGTGGGAAGCGGCTACATCGCGGTGGAACTGGCTGGCTTGCTGAATGCGTTGGGAACGGAAGTCGAGCTACTGCTACGCCGGGACAGACTGCTACGCCACTTCGACCCCATGCTGGGAGAGACGTTGGCCGAATATATGGCGGAGGACGGCATCCGGATCCATCACCATACCCACATTCAACAAGCCCGACGGGTGAGCGAACAGGAGATTCGCATCGTCACCGACGCGGGTGATTCTTTCGACGGCGTCAATCAACTCATATGGGCGATCGGCCGACGGCCCAACGTGGAAAACCTGAACTTGTCGAGCGCCGGTATCGCGCTCAACGCGCATCATTTCATCCCAACCGATCGGTACGAAAACACCAATATCCCCGGCATCTATGCCCTCGGGGACATCACGGGCAAGAGCCAGCTGACGCCCGTGGCCATCGCAGCGGGCAGACGACTGGCCGATCGCTTGTTCGGCAATCAGCCTGACCGGCACCTCCACTACGAGACGATCCCGACGGTGGTCTTCAGCCATCCGCCCGTTGCCACGGTGGGATTGACTGAGCCGCAGGCAAAACAACAATACGGTGAGGACAACGTGCGCGTTTACACCAGTCAGTTCGTGCCACTCTACGGTGCCATGTTGGACACAAAGCGCCGCACCCGTATCAAACTTATCACCACGGGTCTCGATGAGAAGGTCGTCGGCCTTCACATGATCGGCTCGGATGTGGACGAAATTCTCCAGGGTTTCGCCGTGGCGATCCGCCGCGGTGCCACCAAAGCGGAGTTCGACGACACCCTGGCCATACACCCGACCACGGCGGAGGAAGTGGTCACGCTCCGCTGAGGATACAGCGCATGACAATTCGAACATACGGAAACACACAACCCAAGCTAGGGCACGGCGTTTACGTCGATAGCGCCGCGACGGTCATCGGCGATGTTGAACTCGGTGATGATTGCTCGGTCTGGCCCGGTGCGGTGTTACGAGGCGATGTTCATTCGATCCGGATCGGCGCCCGAAGCAATATCCAAGATGGTTCCATCTGCCACGTCACCCATGATGGGCCATTCAGTCCCGGCGGTCTGGCACTGAGCGTGGGTGAGGATGTTACGGTGGGTCATCGGGTCATTCTCCACGCCTGCCAGGTGGGCGATCGCTGTTTGATCGGCATGGGTGCGATCGTGATGGACGGTGCGGAGATCGAAGATGAGGTCACGGTAGGTGCCGCCGCACTGGTCACTGCCGGCAAGCGACTTCGAACAGGGTTCTTATATGTGGGCACACCTGCCAAACCGCTACGGGCGCTCACGGATGAGGAACGGGCGTTTCTCCGCTATTCGGCGGAGCACTACGTTCGGCTAAAAAACAAGCATGCCGCCCGGGGATGATCAATCGTTGTGATTCGACGGCTCCTATAATTTGAAATCATGCTGGGCTCCAAACGAAAAAAAAACCGGCACAGCAAAGCGCCCACGGTAAGCGGCAGGCCGGGAGGTCAGCTTTACCGGATACTGTTGCGCCTACAAACAGCCGCCATGGTATTGGCCGCCATCGTTTTGCTTGGGACTGCGGGATTCTACGGGCTGGGGCCCAGCGACGTATCCATCACCGACGCCCTGTATATGACATTGATCACCATCACCACGGTGGGCTACGACGAAGTTATTCCCATAGAAACCCTCACCAGCCGGATCTTCACCGGCCTTATCTCGATCAGCGGGTTCGGTACGCTGACTTTTCTATTCACCAGCCTGTCCGTTTTGTTTTTGGAACGGGATCTGGACGAAACCCTACGGAGACGCCATGTGGAACACGAGATAAAAAAACTCTCGGGGCACTACCTGATCTGCGGCTTCGGCCGCGTTGGTCGCAACGTGGGCAGAGAATTGAAAGCCACTCACCGCCACTTCGTCGCCGTCGACCCGGATGAAACGATGCTTAAAGCGCAACTGGAACGGTTCCCGGGTCTGCTCTATCTGGCGGGCGATGCCAGCGACGACGACCTACTGTTCGCCGCGTGTATCGAAAACGCCCGGGGCGTATTCGCCGTCACCGGTGATGACAGTTTAAATCTGATGATCGCCCTCACATCAAAGCAACTGAATCCGAAGGCACGGGTAGTGGCACGCTGTCAGGAAGTGCGCAATGCGCCCAAACTGCGAAAAGCCGGTGCCGATGCCATCGTTTCTCCCGACTTTACCGGCGGCATGCGGATCGCTTCTGCCATGGTCCGCCCGCACACGATGTCATTCTTCGACGAAATGCTGCGAACGGAAGAAGGATGGCGAATCGAAGAAATCCCGCTACCCGAGAGCACACCCACGTTCGAACTACAACGCTTGCCACCGCGCAGCGAACACTACATGGTGGTGGCTGTCAGCACGGACAAAGACTTATTGTATAACCCCTCGCCCCAGCAGTCGGTTTCTAGTGGCGACACCCTCATCGTCATTGCCTCGCCCGAAGGGCGAGCGCGGGTCGAACAAGCCATCAACGCTTTCAACCGATAAGTGCGCGTGAATGAACCTTAGTAGGCGTCCAGTCCGAAGAATTCGTAATGTAGAAGCACGCTTAAAGCCACCATCAAACGTTTGTCAGTCACGCCGTTCCTGGACGGACCGATACGGATCGTCCCGGCAGCTTGTTCATGGCGTTGCGACCACAATCGTTTCCACCAAGCCGAAGACCAAGGGGAAGTCGTAGCGACGCTATGCTGAAACACCGCGACTAACTCATGACTGACGGCGTTTCGTATTTTCAGCATGCGATGATCGCCGCGAACGATGTTGCGGCAGAAACCGGGTAGACCCCCGTCGGTATTCCGGATCAGGGTCGTCACCTCTCCGACGCCGTTTTGGAATCGGTAGCCCAAAAGACGACCAAAGCTCGCCATCCCCTCGCAATCGGACAACGCATAGTCGGTCACACCGACGCCGGGCAAGCGTATCATCACGAATGGACGCCCGATGTTTTGTTCGACCGGGCGGAATCGGAGCTCGTAAATCGTTCCTAAACGAGTGACGGCATCGACATCATAGGTGGGCTCTTTCGAACTGCCATAGATACGGTAGGTGCGCAGATACCCATTGGGCTTACCTTCAGGCTCCGTGCGCCAAGTCAGGGAAAGTTCTTGAGACATCTCGGGTTGGCTCTTTATAGTTAGCGTTATCGGTATCCCTACACGAGATATAAGCGTTTCACCACCCTAGGTAAAGTTCACGAAACGCTCCACTTTTGTCACCAACCAAAGGCTGGGAACATCAGCGGTTTCAAGACAATTATCGGCTAAGGCCTGAGAAGCTGGAGCCCGACAGAATCACTCGATCTGTCGATCTCCGCTAAACAACCTCAACCTCTCGCCAAAAAGCCACCCGCCCCCTGATGGCATTTGCGGACGGTTTGGGATCCGGGTAATACCAAGCGGCGTCCTTATTGACCTCGCCAGCAACGATTACATCGTAATACGAAGCTGTCCCTTTCCACGGGCAAACCGTTTCGGTAGAACTGGTGCGCAAAAAATTTTGATCTACCGAATCGAACGGAAAATAGTGATTACCTTCAACCACCACGGTGTCGTTACTCTGCGCAATTACTTGACCATTCCAAATCGCTTTCACACCGATCACCTCCAACACTGGCCTCACAATCCCTCACCGCCGTCACGGCACCGAGCAGATACATGCCCGATTCAACCATGAGACCGGACAAGCGCTCTTTGGCTTTCAGCGTGCTTAGTTCAAGGTCAGAAACTGACGGTACGGGTCCAACAATGACAAATTCTTTCAGCCAAGGGGTGACGTAACGCGTCAACCCTCCCAATTCATCTGATGCAAAAAAAACAACAAAAACAAATAATTTCATGAGGTTAAACACGACGAATCATTCTTCAAAACGCAATTGGCACGAATACCGCTTGAATTACGGCGATCCGGTGGCAAAACACCAAAATGCCCGTTGAGGGCCAACACATAAAGACGACTACAACGATTCGGGAGACACCCCATGCGCAAGCTGACTTGCACCTTCGCTTTTCTATCTGCCCTGATGGTGTTGCCGTTCGCGGCGAACGCCGAAATTCATGAACTTACCGACGGCGAGTTGTCCGCGATCTATGGCCAAGGCTATATCCTCATGGCCGGTGATATGACGTTGCTCGAGGTACCCTATCTGAGCGAACTCACCATGATGGTGGGGCCGGTTAATCTGGGTGATATCGGCGGGATGCTGGAAGACAAATACCCCGCGCTGTTTAGCGAAGGACGCGACCGTGTGGTTGACGTCGCAAGCACACTGCTGCTAGGCCCGATCAATTTCGAACTGGGCTTACTGCCTTTCGGTATCGGCGAAGCCTTCATGTTGTCCCTGAGCCACGCGCCTTCCATGCCGTAATCTGGACAACGACAAATACAAAAGAGAGCGGCCTCGGCCGCTCTCTTTTTTTTCAGCACCTCGACCACCTCTCACGGGGGAGCATGCCTTAACGCATTGATCACCGCCGCTGTTTCGGGAAGTATTCCTCGCCAAATCTCGAACGAGGCAGCCGCTTGCTCAACCAGCATACCGAGCCCGTCGATCGCCTGCGCCGCACCGTGGCCCAATGCCCATCGCATAAACGCCGTGGGTTCCCGAGCGTAGACCATGTCGTAACAAACCGTTGTGGGCATGATGAGCGTCGCGGGCAAAGACGGCACCTCACCGCGCAAACTGGCGGATGTGGCATTGATGATGACATCGAACGGGAGCACGCCCACATCGGTAAAACCACCGGCCGCGACGGAACCGAGATCACGAAACCTCTCCGCCAGTTCATCGGCACGCTCCGGTGTGCGGTTGGCCACGAACAACTGTAGCGGACCGGCCTCCAATATGGGCGCCATAACGCCACGGGCCGCTCCACCCGCACCCAGCAATAAAACGCGTCGACCCGCCAACTCGACGCCGTGGTTCCGCTGCAGATCGCGCAATAACCCTTCGCCGTCGGTGTTATCGCCCACAAGCACGCCATCCACGGTCCGCATAAGGGTATTGACCGCGCCAGCTTGTTCGGCCCGGGGATGGGTTTGATCGGCAATCAGAAAAGCGTCCTGCTTGAACGGAACAGTGACATTGATACCCTGTCCGCCGCGTTCGAAGAAGTCTTGAACGGCTTGGCGAAAACCATCGGCGGGAACGAGAATGGCCTCGTAAGACAAATCCTGATGGGTCTGCTCGGCAAACATCCGGTGGATCTCTGGCGAGCGGCTGTGGGCAATAGGATTGCCCATGACGGCATAGCGATCGGTCATGGTGGCACCCTTTTTGCAGTGATATTCTAAAGCTGGCGTAGCCAAGCCGCCGCTTGTTTGGCGAAATAGGTCAAAATGGCGTCCGCACCGGCCCGTTTGAACGCGATCAACGACTCCAAAACCACCGCCGTCTCGTCCAACCAGCCATTTTCGCTGGCCGCCTTCAACATGGCGTACTCGCCGCTGACCTGGTAGACGAAAGTCGGCACGCCAAATTCATCTTTGACCCGCCGAACCACGTCCAAATAAGGCATACCCGGCTTGACCATCACGATGTCGGCGCCTTCGCCCAGATCCAACGCCACTTCGTGGAGCGCTTCGAGCGCATTGGCCGGATCCATCTGATAGGTTTTTTTGTCCGCACGGCCGAGATTGGCCGCCGATCCCACGGCATCACGAAATGGCCCATAGTAGCTCGACGCATACTTGACGGCGTAAGAAAGAATGCGGGTTTCCGTGAACCCGCCGCACTCCAACGCCGCGCGAATGGCGCCGATCCGCCCATCCATCATATCGGATGGCGCCACCATGTCCGCACCCGCCTCGGCGTGGGAAAGGGCTTGCTGAACCAACACGGCGACGGTCTCATCATTGAGCACATCGCCCCGAGCGTTCAATAGGCCGTCCTGGCCGTGGCTGGTAAAAGGATCCAGCGCCACATCGGTGATCACACCCAACTCCGGAAGTGCGGACTTCAGCGACCGCACAGCCCGCTGAGCCAAGCCGTCGGGATTGAACGCTTCCTCGCCATTTGGAGTTTTCTTTTCGGGGGGAGTGACCGGAAATAACGCGACCGCCGGCATCCCCAGTTGAACCAATTCGCGGGCTTCTTCCACCAACAGGTCAATGCTCAAACGCGCCACGCCTGGCATGGACGGAACCGGCTCACGCCGATGTTCGCCCTCAACGACGAACACCGGCAAAATGAGATCATCGGTCGTCAGGACATTTTCCCGCACCAAGCGCCGGGAAAATTCCGCTTGCCTCAAACGCCTGGGACGGGTTGCCGGATAGCTTGCGCCGAATCTGGTCATCGCGTGCTAGGCGGGTTTGCGGGCCGAGAAAATCCCGTATTGCCACAAACCCTGCTGCAGCGCCAGCCATTGACGATGAACCGCGCGTATGTTGCCGTCTTGCGTGCGATTGCGAATCCGGAACAACAACAGGATTTTTGCACCCCATCGGGAAAGTGCTGCGTATTGGTACAGCCGTTTTGCCGACGGTTTGACGTGCTCTGTGGCGTCTTCCATATCGACGTCGACAAAGCCAGTTTCATCGAGGTCGCGGCGAAAATTGCCACTGTATTCCAAATCCTGAACACTCCAGCCGGATATCCATTCCTGGAGAATTTCGGTTTCTTCCGGCGCGTATTGAGGACGGGAGAAAAAGAAGTCGGCCACGACAAGACGTCCACCCGGTTTCAAAATACGAAACGCCTCTCGAATGAAATCCGCCTTGTTCTCAGCGTGACAAACCGACTCGACACCCCAAACAACGTCGAAACTCGCATCGGGATAGCCGGTGTTGATGAAATCACGTCGCTCGAAGGTGACTTTGTCGGCCACGCCATGCTTGTTTGCGTTTGTGGCCGCGTGATCCACTTGTTGTTGGCTCAGAGTAATGCCAGTGACCGAACAGCCGATTTCTCGGGCCAACCAGATCGAGCTGCCGCCAACCCCACAACCGGCGTCCAATACACGATCTTCCGCTGTGATACCCACGCGTTCGGCTAACACCTGGTTCTCGCGCAGCAAGGCATCGGATACGCCCTTGGTGGTCTCGTCCCAATAGCCGAAATGCATCGCCATGCATCGGTCGAGACGCCAAAGCATTTTGTAGTCGATCTCGCAATTGTCGTAGTAGTCGATAATTGCGTTTTCGTAATCTTTGCTGGTCGCCTGGTTCACAACCTCGCTCCTCCCAAGAATCGTTCATACCGGCGCACAAAAGTGCCCGTAATTCCGGGAAATTGCAAGCAGGGTGGGGCTGGGTATCCGCAAGTAGGACACGCGGACACTCCGTATCGGCAGCATAGCTGAATCAAATACCGACGGCTTCCACCTGCCGTTCTATGTAGCTGACGCCCGGAAGCCGACAATCCAAAATCGCGCGGCGCAATATTTCGACGGCCTTGGGCCGGGGAAAGCTCCGCCGCCAGACCATGACCACGCGGCGACAAGGGACTTTCCCTCGAAACGGTCGAATGGCCAGCAAACTATCCCATTGCGGAGCGCTCAACGTCGATGTTTTTGGCAGAACCGTCACGCCCAACCCGCTGGCGACCATATGGCGAATGGTCTCCAGGCTACTGCCTTCTACCCCTCGCTGCATCGACCCGTTATCCCCGCGACCACACCCCGGACAGGCATCGAGCACCTGCTCTCGGAAGCAATGGCCTTCGCCCAGCAGTAACAAATTCTCACTCGCGAGCTCTCGCGCCGACACGGCGTCGCGGCGAATCCAGCGATGGCTGGAAGGTATGACCACCACGAAGGGCTCATCATAGAGCGGCGAAATTTCGATCTGGGGTTGGTCGAACGGCAAAGAAACAAGAATCACGTCCAATTCCCCTTGCTTCAACCGCTCGGCAAGCGTCCGCGTGTAGCTCTCTTCAATAACCAGTGGCATCTCAGGCGCGAGCCGGCCAAGACGAGGAATTAAATGAGGAAGCAGATACGGTCCGATGGTATAGATGGCGCCCACGCGAAGCGGACCCACCAGTTGATCTTTGCCCTGCTGCGCGATCTGCCTCACAACCGCGGCTTCTTCCAAAACCCGGCCGGCCTGTTCCACAATCCGCTCGCCGACGGGCGTCAGGCAGACTTCGTTACGTCCCCGTTCGAACAGGGCGACGCCCAGCTCTTCCTCCAGTTTACGCACGGCAACACTCAATGTCGGCTGGCTGACGAAGCAACTCTCCGCTGCGCGGCCGAAATGCCTTTCACGCGCGACGGCGACGATATATCTCAGTTCGGTAAGCGTCATCGACAACGTCCCTGTTCGGTCGGCACGACTGGCCGACCTCTGGGTCAAACGGCGGCGAATGTCTGTGTATGACTCAGGCACTCACCATGAACTTCGATGCCTCATCGCACCAAGCGATGGCATCGAAATAGCACTGCCGCACGTCCGCTGGAGACAGATCAAAGTAGCCTTCTGGTCTCCATGTGCCACGCTCTTGGTCTAATACGCAGGTCAGCAGCTCTCCGGCGGCACCGCCGCGATTCACTAAAGCCTCTGCGACTTCTTCGTTGAGTGGGAGCGAGTCCACGACATCCTTCATGGACATGTCCATCAAGGTGTCGAGTGTGGAAAACAACCCCATAGTAAAGAATTTTTCGACGGACTGCTCGCCCAGCATGTCCGCAAGGGCCTCGGCCATCTTGGCCCGGATCAACGCAATTCGCATCAACTCCGCAGGCTGGTCTTCCATTCGGGACAATATAATCAAGCTGACCCACACCTTGAGCGGCTTGAGTCCCAAGTAAATCACCGCTTCTCGGATCGATTCGAATTTGCGCACCAGGCCGAAAAACGCGGAATTGATATAACGTAGCAACTTGACGCTCAACACCACATCGTTGCGGATTATGTCTTCAAGACCTTTAACCGAAACGGCGGGATTCTCAACTTCCGCCAGCAACCGCAAGGTATGAACCCGGTTAACCGCCAGTTGCTTACCCGCGATCAGACTGGGCTTGGCGATAAAATATCCCTGAAAATAATCGAAACCCAGTTTGCGATAAAACTCGAAATCGGGCTTGCTCTCGATTTTTTGGGCTAACAACTTCACGTCGAAGTTGCGGAGTAAGGCCAATTGGTCGAGCACACCGGAACGGCCCAGCCTTTGAACATCCAGTTTGACGATATCGGCGTAGCGCAGCAGGGGGCGTAAGTGAGGCTGAAAAATGAAATCGTCCAGAGAAATGGTAAATCCTTGCTCGGAGAAACGTCGGACGGAGTCGATCACCTCTTCGTCGACACCCACTTCGTCGAGAATCTCAAGGCCGACACGCTGCTGGTCTAATGGCAATGGTATTCGACCGGTGACAAAGCTGCGGGTGAGATTAATAAAAACCGGACGGCTGCTGGCGATTCGGTCGAGACCGATTTCGATCATACTGTTGTTCAGCAACTGGGAAGTGGCTTCGTCTCCATCTTCGAACTCGGCCCAGTCGACCCGACTGGAACGGTAGAGCAACTCGTAGTACTGAACCTTAAGATCGCGATCAAAAATGGGTTGCCGTCCAATGTAAACGTCACGCATGTCCACGATAGACGGCGATACTCGGTCGCTATCACGCGCCTCGGCAGGAAGGCCCGGTGAAAATCCATCATGAACTGACACGTCCGTCACACTTGTTCCAACTCCCCGAGCCAATCCCGAGGCTTGAGATACTCATCGTACAATCGCGCCTCTGGGCTACCTTGTTCGGGCTGCCAGCCGTATCGCCAGCTGACAAGCGGAGGCAATGACATCAATATGGATTCAGTTCGCCCGCCGGATTGCAGGCCGAACAAAGTGCCGCGATCGTAGACCAAATTGAACTCCACATATCGACCTCGGCGGTATAGCTGAAATTCGCGTTCCCGGTCGCCAAAGGACATTGCACGCCGCCGGGCAGCAATCGGCTCATACGCTTGCCAGAAGGCATCTCCGACACGGCGGAGAAACGCAAAACAATGCTCGAATCCACCGTCATTCAAATCGTCGAAAAACAGCCCGCCGACACCGCGCGTTTCGTCGCGATGCCGTAAATAGAAATACTCATCGCACCACCGTTTGAATCGCGAATAAGCTTGCTCGTCAAACCCCGCACAAGCTTCTCGGGCCACCTGATGCCAATGAATCACATCTTCATGGAAGGGATAGTAGGGCGTCAGATCGAATCCGCCCCCGAACCACCATATGGGCGGTTGACCGGGTTTTTCAGCGACGAACAACCGCACATTGGCGTGAGTCGTCGGGACATACGGATTGCGCGGATGAAAAACAACCGAAACCCCCATGGCCTGGTAGCTGCGCCCCGCCAGCTCGGGACGCTGAGCAGTGGCTGAGGGCGGCAAGGCATCACCCATGACGTGGGAAAAATTCACCCCCGCCTGTTCCATCAAGCCGCCATCTCGCAGCACCCGTGTACGTCCCCCTCCGCCGCGGACTCGCTCCCATCGGTCTTCGTGAAAACGCGCGACCGCGTCGGCTTTCTCCACCGCATCGCAAAGGCGATCTTGAAGTTCGGTCAAATAGGCCCGAACGGCCAGCACATCGACAGAGCTATCAGGCATGACCCTTTCCCATCGCTGACGCTCCAGCGCGGAGAATCCGACCCGAAAGTGCGTGGCGAATCTCTGTTGGGCCAAGCAATCCGCCCGTCGGACCTGGAACGATATAGTCAATTTTATCGGCGAAATAACGCCGGACTTGATGAATAGAATGCGCAGCGGGGCGGCCACTGGGGTTGGCGCTGGTCGAAACCACGGCCATATCAGCTGCCAGGCACAAACGCGCTGCCTCGGGGTGGGCGGTCACGCGAACGGCAAGCTCGCCTGTACCGCCGGTAAGCAAAGGGGAAACACCTTCTGCCGCCGGCACCACCCAGGTGTAAGGGCCGGGCCAAAGCGCCGTCATTCGCGCCATGACCTCGGTGTCGATCGGCGCCAAATAAGGTCGTAACTGATCAACATAGGCCGCTAGGAGAATCAGCCCTTTACGCCAAGAGCGACCTTTCAGGGCAATAATTCGTTGGACCGCCGACTCATCGCCGGGGTCACACCCTAAGCCAAAGACGCCTTCGGTGGGATAAGCGATCACGCCGCCGGCACGCAGGATTCGACGGGCGTGGCGAAGATGCCAGGGAGTCACAAACGATGCCTCCGGCCAAAGCTCAGATTGGCACTAGGTGTTGGCGGACTCAGCTTCGGGGGGCGCCAACTCCGGCGCCGGCTCGGAAAAGCCACACTCTTTTTGCGGACACACTTTTTCGGTGCCGCGGCGCTTGGTCGTCTTGACGGTCAAAATGGGCCAACCACACTTTGGACAAGGTTCCGCCAAAGGTGGGTTCCAAACCGCATATTTGCATTTCGGGTATCGGTCACAGGAGTAGAACAACTTGCCGTAACGGGACTTGCGCTGAACCAACGACCCCTGCTTGCACTCCGGACACTGGACACCGGTCTCCTGTGGCTTTTCCAACGGTTCGATATAACGGCATTTCGGGTAACTCGTGCAACCGATAAATTTGCCG
Source organism: Pseudomonadota bacterium (assembly GCA_034189865.1). NCBI lineage: Bacteria > Pseudomonadati > Pseudomonadota > Pseudomonadota bacterium. The sequence continues at coordinate 66,013 of JAXHTV010000001.1, forward strand.
TATCGTCCCCGCCTGACCGCCAGGTCCGACCCGCATTCAGGACAGCTGCGCCCTTCCACTACTTCGCCCGGCGAATCATCCTCCGCCGACTCATCCAGACTGCGCGTGTAGTCACACTCGGGATAACCGCTGCAACCCACGAACCGACCACGCCGGCCCAGCCGAATGGTGAGCTGACGGCCGCATTTGGGGCACGGCTCCTCGAGCGCCTCAGTGGTCACTTCAGCCCGAGTGACATTCTCCTGCGTATCATCAACCCGCGATTTGAACGGCGCCCAAAAATCTTCCAGCACCGGAACCCAATCGCTTTCTCCGCGAGAGATCGCATCCAGCCGGTCTTCCAAACGGGCAGTGAATTGGTAATCGACATACTGCGTGAAGTACTGGGTCAGGAAACGATTGACGATTCGGCCAACATCCGTCGGCACGAAGCGCTTGCGATCCATCTCCACATACTCGCGATCCTGCAGCGTGGAAATGATGGTTGCATAGGTCGACGGCCGGCCGATCCCAAATTCCTCCAAGGCCCGCACCAGCGTGGCTTCTGAATAACGCGGCGGTGGCTCCGTGAAATGCTGTTGCGTCAGAACATCACGCAAATCCAGCACGTCGCCTTCTTTCATGTCCGGCAGCGTGCGCTCGGCATCATCGTCGGTCTTACCCACATCATCCCGGCCTTCCTGATAAACGGCCATAAACCCGGGGTTGACCAACGTTTGACCGGTGGCTCGAAATGCGTGCCCGGACCCCGGACTCAGCGTCACGGCCAGCGTATCGTAGGTGGCATGCACCATCTGGCTGGCAACGGTGCGTTTCCAAATCAGCTCATAGAGCTTGATTTGTTCCGCCGACAGGAACGCCGTTAAGGAAGCCGGGTCTCGTAGCACGGAGGTCGGCCGGATGGCTTCATGTGCTTCCTGTGCGTTCTTGGCGCGGGTCTTATACACCCTGGGTTTGCCAGGCATCTGGACCTCGCCGTAACGGTCAACGATCAGCGCGCGAATTTCCGCTATGGCGTCATTGGACAGCACCACCGAATCGGTTCGCATGTAGGTGATCAGACCCACCGTCTCACCACCGACATCAACCCCTTCGTAAAGCTGCTGTGCCACCCGCATGGTCCGCTTGGTGGTGAACCCGAGCTTACGTGCCGCTTCTTGCTGCAGCGTCGAGGTAATAAAAGGTGCCGTGGGGTTACGCCGACGTTGCTTTCGCTCGACCGACTCAACCCGTATGTGCCCTTGTGCGGCCTTCAGCAGCGCGTCGCGGACTTCTTGGGCACGCGCATCGTTGGTGATGGAGAACTGTTCGACTTTCTCGCCATCGAACTGCGTCAGCTTGGCATCAAAAGCCTGATCCTCTTTGGCGGCTTGAGCGGCCAATGTCCAATACTCTTGGGATTGAAATCGCTCGATTTCCTCTTCCCGCTCGACGATCAGACGTAACGCCGGGCTCTGCACACGTCCGGCCGACAGACCGCGCCGGATCTTCCGCCACAACAAGGGGGACAAATTGAATCCCACCAGGTAATCCAAGGCGCGGCGGGCTTGCTGCGCGTCCACCAAATCGCTGGAAAGCTCCCTGGGATTGGCCATGGCGTCAGTTACCGCACGCTGCGTGATTTCGTGAAACACCACGCGGTAGACAGGTTTGCCTTCCAACAAACCACGATCTTTCAGAAGTTCGTAGAGATGCCAAGAAATGGCCTCGCCTTCGCGATCGGGGTCAGTGGCCAGATAAAGCGAATCGGCCTTTTTCAGCGCTTTACAGATCGCTTCGATGTGTTTCTCGTTGCGATCGATCACCTGGTACTTCATCGTAAAACCATGCTCGGTATCGACCGCCCCTTCCTTCGGAACCAAGTCGCGAACATGCCCATACGACGCCAAAACATGGAAGTCGTTGCCGAGGTATTTGTTGATGGTTTTCGCCTTGGCGGGCGACTCTACGATGACAAGTTTGCTACTCATTACGGAAATTCAGTGGCCTTCAGGCAAATCAGCCAATACGGAATAATTTGGACGACAACAGCCGGCAACGTTGACCCTGGAAGGCTCCGCCGCGCAGTCGGATTCTAACAGCCTTCCTGCGACGGGAAACCCCTTCCCGGCGACCGAACAGGTCAATACGAACCCAACCTGTGGTTTGAATGAATCAAAAACGAATATAGATCTCAGAGCGTCTGCCCAGAGAGCGGATCGTGGCGATCCCTCTGGCGAATAGCGGATAAAGTCGCCAGCTTCTTTAATGACGAGGCCGTATCAGCCCCGCCCAACATCCGACGCGGAGGCCAAAATTAAGGCCTGCAGCCGAATAAGCGTAGCCTAACTCAATGAAACAAGCCGACGTTGCCGTTGAACATCAAGTCTTCCATCCAGGCGTAAGTGGCTTCCTGCCCTGGCATATTGAACAACACCATGAGGACCACCCATTTAACATGTTCGCTGTCGATTTCTTCGACATCTAACGCCATGATACGCTCGATCACGACTTCGCGATGACTGGGCGTGAGAATTCCGTTTTCACAGAGATACATGATGAATCCCCGCGACTCCGCGTCGATTCGGTCGATTTCCGGTTGAGCAAAAATACGGATCGCACGCTCAGTGCGTGGTGACGACTTTGCGAGATCGTCCCGATGATTGGCTAGGCCGTCCAACCAAGCCAGCGCTTTTTCGATTTCACCGTCGCGAAAACCTGCTGCCTCTAATTCGAGAATCAGGTCTTCTCGGTTCGGCTCCCAATCGCTTTCCTCATCCATATAGTTGTCGAACAGATAAATGAGGACATCGAGCACGTTTTCCGTCATATCAGCCCCTCTATCGGACCCGGCTATAACGACCGCCGGGCGCGGATTCCACTAGCCCTTCAAGCTCCAATATCAGCAGCATGGAGGAAAGCTTATCCGCCGTCAATCCGCTACGGGCAACCAACTCATCCAATCCCGTCGGGCTAAAATCGAGACAGGCGAGCAACTGACGATACTCCTCGTCCAGCCCATCTTCGGGAGATGCCGTTTCAGCTTCCGGCACAATCGAACCAACCCTTTGCAAGGCGTCCGGTGAGAGTAGGGGAGCGAGTTCTTCCAAAATGTCTCGAGCTGTTTCCACCAACTTGGCGCCATCGCGAATCAAGGCGTGACAACCACGCGCCAGGGGATTGTGGATCGAACCGGGAATGGCGAATACCTCACGCCCCTGCTCCATTGCCAAGCGGGCGGAAATAAGCGAACCGCTTTTCAATGCCGCCTCAACCACCAGCGTACCAATGGAAAGCCCGCTGATTATGCGGTTGCGCCGGGGAAAATTGCGAGCCGCCGGAGGCGTACCCGGGGGCAGTTCCGAGACCAACGCACCATCGTCCAACAAACGATGCGCCAAATCGCGGTGTCGAGCAGGATACACCGTGTCCAAGCCATTACCGCAGACCGCGACGGACAATCCACCGACGGACAAGGCGCCTTCGTGCGCGGCAGCGTCGATCCCGACCGCCAAACCGCTTACGACGGTTAATCCGTAACCCACCAGATGGGCGGAAAATTCATGGGCTGAACGCCGACCGGCCGACGTCGGATTACGGCTACCAACAATAGCCAGAGCCGGGACAGATAAGACATCCAAATCGCCCCGCACGAACAGCAACGGCGGGGGATCTGCAATCTGGGCGAGATGTTCAGGGTAGGCTGGCCGGCCGAGGAGCAGGATGTGGCAATCGCTCGCCTGCGCCCACCGCAGATCGGCCTCCACACTGCCCCAGTCGGGTGTTTTCAAATACTGGATGACCGCTTGCGGGGCACCAGCGTCGCGCCACGCGCTCTGACCGGCCCCGAGACAGGCTTGGCAACTTCCGAAGCAATCCAAAAGACGACGAAAGGTCGCCGGCCCCACTCCAGGGGCACGAATCAGCGCCAACGCGGCCGCCAGCTCATCCGTCGGCGTCGCTTGAATCAAGAAAAGTTCCTTACGTCGGGTCGGCGTTTTCCCTTACGGCATCCGCAGATAGTCATGTTCGTAGATGCTGCGGGTCGACCGCATCACCAGAGCATAACTGACTCGATCATAGGTGCGAAATACCATGACCTCTCCGGCCCTGAGATCAGGCAACTCGACATGCTTTCGCGTCAGCGGATCTTTCGCCGTGCCGCCGGGCTGGTACACCGCCAATACGTGGCCGTTCGCCAAGCCGTCCCGCGCACCCCGGTTAAGAGAGACGACCTGATACTGGCCGACTTGAGCAACGGCGTTGTACACCGCGATGATCTGCCCTTCGATGGGCTTTTCGGGCGAGCGGGGGACAAACCGCTGTTTCAACAAATCGTCCCGGATCGGCAGCAAGCGGTCGCGAATAAGAATTTCACGGGTGGTGCGCGTCGCCAGGGCCAAGGCCGGGTCGCCGCCCCGTTCGATCACCGCCGCGCCGACATCAATGGCTTCGAAACCCAGACTCTCCCCCGTCTCGGGATCCAGCAGCGGGTCACCAGGACGAACTACCTGGTAGCTGCTGGCCTGGGCATCCAAGTCCCCTCGCACATACATGCGATCCCCTGCGCCGAGCATGAGCTGCTCTTTCTCTAGCGGCCGCAACACGTAAGCGGCCCGCTCCAGTTCGTCCTCATCGACGACTCGCGGCTCGACCAAAAATGGCGCCACGTCGCTGTATGGAATGGTGGTAATGGCCTCGGCCAAAGATTCGCTGCGCACATCGGGCTGCAACCGGGCACTCGAAGTGGGCCGGACAACTAAACGGGGCTGACCGGCCGTGCGGTCATAGGTCAATTCGATGGTATCTCCCGGGTAGATCTCCAAAATGTTGCCGGGATAGATCAGATGAGGATTCTCGATTTGCGGGTTGACGTACCAGACCTCGGGCCACAACCAGGGGTCCCTCAAAAACAGCTCGGCGATATCCCATAGCGTGTCGCCCTTTCGGACAACATACGTCTCCGGGTGGGCCGGCGCCAAGACAATCTCTGGTGCCGTTGGAGCCGCGGTCTCGGCAGAACTTGAAATTCCGGCCGGTGCCTCCACTTTAGGAGGTGGCTCGGATACAGGGGCCGTTTTTCCGGCACATCCGCCGACAACCACGGCGACGCCTAACATGGAGAGTAAAGGCCACCGCTTCAGTGCATGATGACTGCGCTTCATTTTAGGTAGATTCCTGATCATATCGCGATAATTTGGAAACCATTTACCGACCCACGTGGTCCAAACAAAGGATGCTACGGTATACTGCCCGGACGACGACTCCGACTCGTCATCCGAATTGGCCGATCTGGACACGGCAGCAGTCGATTGACTGTCACGCTCAAGATGGTGGCCACCTCGCCCGATGACGTTGTTGTAGCAGTAATAGCGACCCAACTCGACTCAACTTTACGACCCGACTATGGCTGTACTCGACATCTTGCATTTTCCGGACCCACGCCTACGCGAAAAAGCGAAGGCCGTCGCTGAAGTCGATGAGCGCATCCGGCAACTGGTAAGTGACATGCTGGAAACCATGTATGACGCCTCAGGTGTCGGGCTGGCCGCCATTCAGGTTAACGTCCGCGAACGGGTCATTGTGGCCGACGTCTCGGACAACCGGGATGAGCCTTTGCACTTCATTAATCCCGAAATTGTCTGGCAGGAGGGTGGCAAGGAGAGCGACGAAGGCTGCCTGTCGGTCCCAGGCATTTACGAACCGGTCCGACGCGCTGAGAAGATCCGCGTCAAAGCCCTGAACACCGAAGGCGAATCGTTCGAACTCGAGGCTGATGGACTGCTGTCCGTTTGCATACAACACGAAATCGATCATTTGAACGGCAAGTTGTTTGTCGATTACTTATCGGAACTCAAGCGGCAGCGAATTCGCAAGCGCCTAGCGAAAGCGCAGCGTCAACAACCGGGCTCGCCCGAGGCTGCAAGAATCTGAGTCCTCCGGGAACCAAGCGCCGGCGGCCTGAATACTTCGCTATCACAAATCAACCACCCCGCCCCGATTAATCAGACCGAGGATCATGGCCGCATCCCCGCTACGCATTGTCTTTTGCGGAACTCCCGAGTTCGCCGTTCCGTGCCTGGATATGCTGGCCGCGTCCCGACACCAGGTCGCTGCGGTCTACACCCAGCCCGACCGGCCCGCCGGCCGCGGCCGCAAACTCACGGCCAGCCCGGTCAAAGCGCGGGCACTCGCGCTGGGGATTCCCGTTCGCCAACCCAAGACCCTTCGAACTGAAGACGTTCAGATGGAACTGGCCGGCTGGAACGCCGATTTGATGGTGGTGGTAGCCTATGGACTGATCCTGCCACCGGCCGTTTTGGCCCTGCCCACGTCGGGTTGCATCAACGTTCACGCCTCGTTGTTGCCCCGCTGGCGCGGTGCGGCACCTATTCAACGTGCTATTTTGGCCGGCGATTCGACGACTGGCATCACCATTATGCAAATGGATGCCGGACTGGATACCGGCCCCATGCTGCTCCGCAAGACCTGCCGTATCGCCCCTGAAGAAACCGGTGGCAGCCTCCATGATCGCCTGGCCACACTCGGAGCCAGTGCCCTGATGGAAGCGTTAGAGGGTGTTGTCACCGGCAACTTACACCCTCAGCCGCAGCCTGCGGACGGCATCAGTTACGCCGCGAAGCTCGATAAGTCAGAAGCCCGAATTCAATGGAACCATTCAGCGATCGCGATCGAACGTCAGGTCCGCGCGTTCAACCCCTGGCCTGTGGCACAAACCGTGCTTGAGGGCGAAACGCTTCGGGTATGGAAAGCACGCGCTTTGGAACCAGACGACAGCATCGACCGTGAGCTCACGCCGGGGACGGTGGTTGAAGCAAGCCGTGGCGGCATCAAAGTCGCGACCGGCCAAGGCGTGCTTGAATTGCTGACGGTGCAGTTACCCGGCGGAAGACAAATTTCCGCCCAAGACTTGATCAACAGCCGTGACCTGTCCGCATGCCGACTCGGCGAGACGGGATGAGCACGCGCGCCAATCCGAAGGGCACCTTGAGCGGACGCGCCGCAGCGGCCGGCATTCTGACCCAAGTGCTGATCTCGGGTCAGTCGCTATCGGCGGCATTGACCACAGGACTGCCCCGCGCCGCTCCGGATCAACGAAGCTTCGCCCAAGCGCTTTGCTACGGCGTACTCCGACACCATGAACGCATGGCGGCATTGGCCGAACGCCTGTTGAAACGCCCCCTCAAAAGCCGCGATCAAGACATCCACGCACTGATATTGATCGGGCTGTATCAGCTGATCGACGCCGGCACACCAGCCCACGCGGCCGTGGCGGAAACGGTCTCGGCCACGCGCGAACTCAATAAAGCCTGGGCCGGCGGGCTGGTCAACGCGATACTACGCGCATTCCAACGACAGTCGACTGAACTATTACGCCAGGTGGATCAAACCGACCATGTTCGCTTCTCCCACCCACGATGGCTGCTGGAACGTATTCGGCAGGCGTGGCCGGACGACTGGGAATTAATTGTCACGGCGAACAATCAACATCCACCCATGACTTTGCGGGTCAACCGCCAACGGATCGAGCGCGAATCTTACCTTGAGCGCCTGGCGGCTGCCGATATTCTGGCCGTGGCCACTACCCACAGCGACACAGGGATCCGCTTGGCCGGCCCGGTTGCGGTTGATCGCCTGCCGGGCTTCGCCGACGGTTTGGTTTCCGTCCAGGACGAAGCCGCCCAACTGGCCGCCATGGTACTCGACCCGAGCGCGCAGAACCGCGTGCTGGATGCCTGTGCCGCGCCCGGCGGCAAAACCGGGCATCTGCTGGAGCGTACCCCGGAAGCAGACGTACTGGCGATCGATATCGACGGCCAGCGTATGCAACGGGTCGAGGAGAATCTGAGCCGCCTTCACCTACGGGCCGAAACCTTGGTCGCCGATCTGACCGAAGCTCAGCAATGGCCTAAACAGAGCCCTTTCGATCGGATTTTGCTCGATGCGCCCTGTTCTGCCACGGGCGTAATTCGGCGACATCCGGATATCAAGTACTTGCGTCGCCCGGAAGACATCACGGCTTTGGTGGCGCGGCAAAGTCGGCTGCTGGATCTGGCATGGCGTCATCTCGCTCCGGGCGGTCGATTACTGTACGCCACCTGCTCGATTCTGCCGGATGAAAATGAGCGGTGCATCACCGATTTTCTGACCCGACACCACGAGGCCAAGGCACTGGAGCTCCCGACCACGTGGGGACGACCGGCATCCATCGGGCGCCAGATTCTTCCCGGACAGGATGACATGGATGGGTTCTACTATGCGTTGCTGGCCAAGCCTTAGGCTGAGCTACCAGACGGAGTCCGACTTCGGTCACAGATCCTCGAATGGACGACCAACTTGATTCCCACCGCACAAAGCCGTAATTTGCGACGGTCATGAAGATCATCATCCTGGGTGCCGGGCGGGTCGGATCTTCGCTGGCCCAGCATTTGGCCAGCGAAGCCAACGACATCACGGTCGTCGATCTCAACGAATCCCTACTCCAGGAGCTGCAGGCCCGGCTCGATATCCGTACGGTGAGGGGTCACGCCTCTCACCCGGACGTGCTCGCGCGCGCCGGTTGCGATGATGCCGACATGGTCATCGCCGTCACCGAAAGTGACGAGGTCAATATGATCGCATGCCAGGCTGCCTATACCCTGTTTCACACGCCGACCAAAATCGCACGAGTACGCTCCAACGAGTACCTTCGGCACGAGCGCCTGTTCGTCCAGGACGCCCTGCCGGTGGATATGCTGATCAGCCCCGAACAGCTGGTGACCGATCACATCCGTCGGCTGATTGAGTACCCGGGCGCGCTGCAGGTGCTGGATTTCGCAGGTGGGCGTGTTCAGCTGGTGGGTGTTCGAGCCTATTATGGCGGTGCGCTGGTGGGCAAAGAGCTGCGGACCCTGCGCGAGCACATGCCCGGCGTGGAGACACGCGTGGCAGCGATTTACCGTCGCGGCCAAGCCATTCTCCCGGAAGGCGAAACCGTCATTGAAGTGGATGACGAGGTGTTTTTCATCGCCGCCCGCAAGCACATCAATTCCGTCATCAAGGAACTTCGGCGGCTCGATAAACGAGTCAAAAGACTGATCCTGGCAGGCGGCGGTAACATCGGCGTTCGCTTGGCCAAATCGCTGGAGCACAAATGCCAGGTCAAGATCATCGAGCGGGATCCGCGCCGGGCCAACGACATTTCCGAGATACTGGACCGCAGTATTGTCTTGCTGGGCGATGCCGCCGACCATAATCTACTCATGGAAGAGTCCATTGACGCGGCGGATGCCTTTTGCGCCGTGACCAATGACGACGAAGCCAACATCCTTTCGGCCATGCTAGCCAAGCGCTTGGGTGCCCGAAAAGTGATGTCTCTCATTAACCGTGCGTCTTATGTGGATCTGGTGCAAGGCAGCGTGATCGATGTCGCCATTTCGCCACAACAAGCCACTTTGGGGGCCTTGCTCGCGCATGTCCGCAGGGGGGATGTCGTCGCGGTTCATTCATTGCGTCGCGGCGCCGCGGAAGCCATTGAAGCGGTCGCTCACGGCAACCCCAAATCATCCAAAGTTGTCGGCAAAGCCATCGAGCAGATCCCGCTGCCGCCGGGCGCAACAATCGGTGCTATTGTTCGGGGTGATGAAGCGCTCATGGCTCACCACGATACGATTATCGAGGCTGGCGATCACGTCATACTGTTCGTTGTGAACAAGCAGCACATCACCGATGTGGAAAAACTGTTCCAGGTCAGCGTCACGTTCGTTTGAGCCGACGGCCATAAACCAGGTTTAGAACACCATGCAGATCTTCGTTGTCCAGCGTATCGTCGGGCTACTGTCGATGATCTTCAGCCTCACCATGCTTCCGCCGATCTTGGTCTCGCTGTTTTATCGAGATGGCGCCACGATCAGTTTCATCGCGGGCTTTTTGGTGACCCTCATCGGCGGAATGAGCTTGTGGTTCCCCGTGCGCCGGGAAAGCCGCGATTTACGTTTGCGGGACGGCTTCATCGTGGTGGTGTCGTTCTGGGCCGGACTTGGGCTTCTGGGTAGCGTGCCACTGATGTTCGGGAGCGGCGCCGATCTGGGCGTAACCGATGCGGTTTTCGAATCGGTCTCAGGACTCACAACCACCGGCGCAACGGTCATCGTCGGTCTGGATACGCTCCCACCGTCGATACTGTATTACCGACAACAACTGCAATGGCTAGGCGGCATGGGAATTATTGTGCTGGCCGTGGCCATTTTACCCATGCTAGGCGTCGGCGGAATGCAGCTCTACCGCGCGGAAACACCGGGGCCTATCAAGGACAGCAAACTCACCCCACGCATCACACAAACGGCAAAGGCCCTCTGGTATATATACCTTGGCCTGACGGTGCTCTGCGGCTTGGCCTACTGGGCCGCCGGCATGACCCCGTTCGATGCCTTGGGTCATGCATTTTCCACCGTGGCCATCGGCGGCTTTTCGACCCATGACGCCAGCCTTGGTTTTTTCGACAATCCGCTGATCCCACTGATTGCGATTGTTTTTATGCTCATATCCGGTGTCAATTTCGCCCTGCACTTCATGGCTTTTCGTCATGCCAGCCTGACCCCATACCGCGCCGACTATGAGTTTCGGATGTACATCGCCGGCATGGCGGTACTGTCAGTCGCTACCTGCGGTTACCTTTGGCTTGCTCACACCTTCGAGGACATGGGTGAAGTCATGCTGGCCGGGATTTTCCATGCCGTTTCCATCGGCACGACCACGGGTTTTACCACCGCCTCTTTCCACACTTGGCCGGGCTTTCTGCCCGTGCTGCTGCTGTTTGCCAGCTTTGTGGGCGGCTGCGCCGGCTCCACCGGCGGTGGGATCAAAGTGATTCGTTTCTTGCTGTTGCTGAAGCAAGGATTTCGGGAAATCAACCGCTTAATCCATCCCAACGCCCAACTACCGGTCAAAATCGGTTCTCGCGTCGTGACGCCCCGCGTTATCGAAGCAGTCTATGGTTTTTTCTCCGCGTACATCATCGTCTTCGCCGCCATGCTGTTGTTTCTTATGGCAACCGGTCTCGACCAAATCACGGCATTTTCGGCGGTCGCCGCCTGCCTCAACAACTTGGGCCCAGGCTTGGGTCAAGTCGCTGCGCACTACGGAGAAATCAACGACCTGTCCAAGTGGGTGTTGGTCATCGCCATGATTCTGGGACGTTTGGAAATTTTCACCTTGCTGGTGATCATTACACCCATGTTCTGGCAACGCTAGGAGTGCACGCCGGTGGGACTTGCTGAAAACTTCGAGCGACTTCTCGCCCAAGGGGAAGACAACAAACTCATCCGATTCAGTCTAGGACAGCATTATCTCCGGATGCAGGAATATGCCGTCGCGTGCGAACATTTACGCCGTTGCCTCACCTTCGATGCCGACTATTCGGCCGCCTGGAAGCTGTACGCCCAGGCATTGGCCGCAGACGGTCAAAGCGAAGCCGCCGTCTCAGCCTACCAACAGGGAATTGACGTGGCGGAGCGCAATGGTGATCAACAAGCGGCGAAGGAAATGCGGGTGTTTCTGAAGCGAATCACATCACCCCGTTAACCTCGGTATAACCGTTGGGATGCTCCGAAAGGCCCTCAGAGAGCGGCGCGGCCAGCCGATAGCTCATTGGGCGAACCAGCGATCTGCAGCCAAAATCACAAGGCCTTTGCTTCTGTACGCATGGCAAGCGCTGCGGTAAGCTTGGCGCCCGCGCCAACCACGCTTCCATGTTTGGATTGACCGTTTATGTCTGTCTACACGACCATCGACCGCGCTGATCTGGAATTGTTTCTCCAGCACTACGCCGTCGGAGAACTCGTCCGCTACGAAGGCATCACCGCCGGGATCGAAAACACCAACTACTTCGTCACCACCACAGAGGGCGAGTGGGTGCTGACCATTTTCGAGACACTCACGGAAGCCGAGCTGCCGTTTTGCCTCAACCTCATGGCACATCTGGCCAACCGTGGAATTCCCTCGCCCGCGCCCGTGGAAACAGACACCGGCCAATTCTTGCTCAAACTGAAAAAGAAACCGGCGGCGTTGGTTCAACGTCTATCCGGACGCAGCGTCAAACGTCCCGAACTAGTCCACTGCGCCGCACTGGGCACTGTCCTCGGCAAACTACACCAAGCGGGCACAGACTATCGCGAACATCGCCCGAATAGCCGCGGCCCCCACTGGTGGCGCGAAACCGCCGCCAAGGTGTTGCCGCTTTTAGCGGATGAAGATGCCCGCTTGCTGCGGGATGAACTGAGCTACCAGGGGGCGCGCCGGCACCTCAACCTCCCCCGCGGCGTCATCCACGGTGATCTGTTCCACGACAATGCATTGTTTACCGGGGATCGGCTCTCGGGCGTGATCGATTTTTACTACGCCTGTAATGACGTTCTGCTGTTCGACATCGCCACTGCGGTCAACGACTGGTGTGTCGAGAAAGATGGCAGTCTCGATGAGGCGCGCGTCGGTGCGGTCCTGAGTGCCTACGCGCGGGAGCGAATGTTTACCGATGCCGAACGCAATGCCTGGGTACCGCTGTTGCGTGCCGGTGCGTTGCGATTCTGGTTGTCACGGCTACACGACATGCACTTCCCTCGACCCGGCGAACTGACCCACACCAAAGATCCGGACATCTTCAAAAACATACTCCGGCAGCGGATCGACCACCCCCCCAAATTCCCCGATTTGAATTGAGAATACTCGCCTGCTTCGCGATACCCTCGCGCACCCGGCGTTACAGTTTCAGCTCGGTGCTGCCCGCTTTTTCTTGCGGCGACGCCGGGGATAGATAGCAGGCTCACCGGGCGGACGGCGTCGAAAGCGACGATAGGTCCATAAGTACTGATCGGGAATTTCTCGGATACAGGCTTCCACATCGCGATTCAAAGCCGCCGTAGCAGTCGACACATCGACATCGCTGATGACAGGGGAACCCAGACGAAAGTGAAGATCGAAACCGCGACCGCCGGGTAAGCGTGCAGCATAGGCCAGAATCACCTGGGCACCACTTTTGTTGGCCAATTTGGACAGCAAGACCGGGGAATGCGCGGAAACCCCGAAGAAATCGACGAAGACGCCACCGGCCCCGGGATCCTGATCAGGCAATATGCCGATCAACTCGTCACGCTTCAGCGCCGCGGACAAGGCCCGCACGCCGCGTCGATCGGCCGGCACCAACGTCGCGCCCATGCGCTCCCGGCTATCGAGAATCACCTGATCCACCGCTCCGGCCTGGGGGCGATACATCGCCGTCAAAGGATAGCGGCTCGAGAGATAGTAGTTCACCATCTCCCAACAACCCAGATGGGGCGCGGCAATGATCACGCCACGTCCCCCAGCGAGCGCCTGTTGAATGTGCGTCTCGCCGTGAACCTCGCGAACGGACTTCAGCACCTGCTCAGGAGACCCCAGCCAGACCCGTCCCGACTCCATCACGAGGCAACCCAACTGCATCATGGCTCGACGCCACAAACGATTGCGGTCTGCCTCGCTCATGTGCGGAAAACACAATCGGAGATTGGTGAGCGCCGAGACTCGGGCTCGGCTCGGAACCCAAGACAGGAGCCAACCCAATGTCCGACCGATGCAGTGGCTGACGGGCAACGGGACGTGAGAAAGGAGACGAAGAAGTTGAACCGAAACGGGCGTCCTGCTCAAGCAATTTCCTATTTATTGTGATCTGCACTCGGTAATGTATTGTAGCCGGCCACGGGGTCGAAAAGGATAATCGCGACCGCCCCGACCGCCTGTCAAATACATGAAGAGATTTTCGAATAATCGCATATAATACGCCGTCACTTTCCTGCCAGCCGTCTAAACGGACACCACCCGTGATCGAAAAACTCCGAAACGTCGCCATCATCGCCCACGTCGACCATGGTAAAACCACACTGGTCGACCGCCTACTTCAGCAATCCGGCACCTTAGATTCCCGGGCGACTCCAGTCGAACGGATGATGGACTCCAACGAGCTCGAGCGGGAGCGGGGTATCACCATTCTGGCCAAGAACACGGCCATCCGCTGGAAGGATTACCGCATCAACATCGTGGACACACCCGGCCACGCCGACTTCGGCGGAGAAGTCGAACGGGTCCTTTCCATGGTGGATTCGGTGCTGTTGTTGGTTGACGCGGTCGACGGCCCCATGCCCCAGACCCGCTTTGTTACCCAAAAGGCGTTTGCCCTCGGGTTGAAACCCATCGTGGTCATTAACAAGGTCGATCGACCCGGCGCACGGCCGGATTGGGTCCTGGACCAAACCTTCGACCTCTTCGACCGCTTGGGTGCCACGGACGAACAACTCGACTTCCCGGTCATTTACGCCTCGGCACTACACGGCTTCGCGGGCCTGAGCCCCGACGTCACCGAAGGCGACATGGAACCGCTGTTTGAATTGATTGTCGATCGCGTGCCGCCGCCGGAGGTCGATCCCGAGGGGCCATTCCAGATGCAAATCAGCAGCCTGGACTATAGCAGCTATGTGGGCGTCATCGGCATCGGCCGGATTACCCGCGGCAAGATCAAAAGCAACACCGCCATCACCGTGATAGATCGTGAAGGCGCCCAGCGACCGGGCCGGATATTGCAAATTTTCGGTTTCCTAGGACTCGAGCGGGTCGAAGTCCCCGAGGCCAGCGCCGGCGATATCGTCGCCATTACCGGCATCGAAGGCTTGGGTATTTCCGATACCTTGTGCGCGCAAGCACACGTGGAAGCGCTGCCCGCCCTGAGCGTCGATGAACCGACCGTGAGTATGGCCTTCCATGTCAACGACTCACCCTTCGCCGGACGGGATGGCAAATACTTGACCAGCCGGCAATTGCGCGAGCGTCTGCAGCGCGAAACCATACACAACGTGGCTTTGCGGGTTCAAGACACGGATGATCCGGATACGTTTCGGGTCTCGGGGCGCGGCGAGCTTCACCTCTCCGTGCTAATTGAAACCATGCGCCGCGAAGGTTATGAGTTAGCGGTCTCGCGGGCCATCGTGATCCAAAAGCCCATCGACGGCGAGCTGTGCGAACCATACGAACAACTCACCGTCGACGTCGAAGAGCGGCACCAGGGCACAGTCATGGAAAAACTCGGCGAACGCCGGGGCGATCTGCAGGATATGATCCCGGACGGACATGGCCGCGTTCGCTTGGATTACATCATCCCCGCCCGGGGTCTGATCGGTTTTCATACGGAGTTTCTAACCGCCACCTCCGGTACCGGCTTGCTCTATCACGTATTCGATCATTGGGGGCCGGCACAAAAAACCCGCATCGGCCAGCGACAGAACGGCGTATTAATCTCCAACGGACAAGGGGCGGCCGTTGGTTATGCCCTATCTGCGCTCCAGGAACGAGGACGTCTGATGGTCGGGCCGGGCGACGAGATATACGAAGGGATGATCGTCGGCCTGCACTCCCGCGACAACGACTTGGTCGTGAACCCGCTCAAGGCCAAGCAATTGACGAATGTTCGCGCCTCGGGCAAAGACGACAGTTTGGACTTGTCGCCCCCATGGCGGCTGACACTGGAGCAAGCGCTGGAGTTCATCGATGACGACGAACTGGTCGAGGTCACTCCCAGCCATATTCGCTTGCGCAAAAAACACTTGAAAGAGAACGATCGGAAACGGGCCAGCCGCACAAACGCCTGAGGCAAATAAAAAAAACCCCGGGTGATTCATTCACCCGGGGCCGCGTTAGCCATAATGGCTGGAGGTGTTTGAGTCCTCGTGTGCACTTCAGAGCTGAAAGTACGCTTCCCTCCGGCTTCCTGCCTCACCTGGCGTTACAGAACATCCTTGCTCCACCAGACTCGCAGCCCTGACATGGTTTCCTTTCCTGGATGAGGCCAGTGACGACCTCAACACGGCATTCCTTCGCCGCATGTCCCGCACTCGTCCTGTGTATCTATCCATGAATGTTTTGGCATCCTGCCAATTCATCCTTGCTCGCAAGTTCCCTCTTGCGTTGCGACTTCCATGCCGCGTTATGCTTGGGACGCTTGTCATATTGCCCGAGCCGCAGGGGACGAACAGTCGGCGAAGACAGATAAATACTGTAAGCATATTCGGACATCGCTGTGGGCACGGCACCGCCCACCATCACGACAACAAGGCGACTTCATGATCGGACTCATACAACGCGTAAGCTCCGCCCGGGTCGACATCGACGCATCGACGGCGGCTGCGATCGCACACGGCATCGTCGCCTTCATCGGCGTCGAACGGGGTGATACGGCCCAACGTGCGGACGGACTGCTCCACCGAATAGTGAACTATCGGATCTTCCCGGATAGCCGCGACCGCATGAACCTCAGCCTACTCGATATTCGCGGCGACTTGCTGCTGGTGCCGAATTTCACCCTCCCGGCCGATACGCGAAAAGGCAATCGACCCAGCTTTACGCCGGCGGCCCCGCCGGAGTCGGCCGAGCAGCTCTTCAGTTACCTGTGCGCCCAGGCACAAGGGTCACTTGAACAGGTGGGCTGTGGACGCTTCGGTGCCGACATGCAAGTCACCCTGACCAACGACGGCCCGGTGACGTTCTGGCTGACAAGCTAAAACCAACGCATCGAGATTCCGAATTCTTAAGAATACCGCTATTCTATTAAGCAACTTAAACGAAGCGGACACGCGTTTTTTCGCGGGACCGTTACCGATGACCACGATACACGGCCAACGAACAATGAATCCCAGGACGGCGACCGTCGAGCGAAACACACTCGAAACCCGAATCAACATCACCCTGAATCTGGATGGTTCGGGCGAATGCCGGCTCCGCACCGGCGTACCTTTTTTTGAACACATGCTGGAACAAGTGGCCCGCCACGGCCTGTTTGACCTGGACATTCAAGCCGACGGCGACCTGGCCATCGATGCGCATCACACGGTGGAAGATGTGGGCATCACACTCGGCGAAGCTTTCCGGCAGGCCCTGGGCGACAAACAGGGCATTCAGCGCTATGGTCACGCCTACGTGCCACTGGATGAAGCCCTATCGCGCGTGGTGATCGATTTCTCCGGCCGCCCCGGTTTGGAATACGCTGTGGAATACCCCCGCGCACGGGTGGGTGAATTCGACGTGGATCTGCTCCGCGAATTTTTCCAGGGATTTGTTAATCATGCGCGCGCCACTGTGCACATCGACGGGCTCAAAGGTCGAAACGCCCACCACGTTGCAGAAACGGTATTCAAAGCCTTCGGCCGGGCGACCCGTTATGCGGTCGCGCCCGATCAGCGAATGGCAGGCATCACGCCTTCAACCAAGGGAACGCTCTGAGCAACACCCGAGTTCCTAGGTTCCGTATCCGATGAATCGCATTGCAATTATTGATTACGGCATGGGCAATTTGCACTCGATGGCAAAGGCTCTGCAACGCGTTGCGCCTAAAGCACAGGTTGAAATCACCGCCGAGCCGAGCCGTCTGCGGTCGGCGAACCGATTGATTTTCCCCGGACAAGGCGCTATCGGCCATTGCATGGAAGAATTGCAGCGCCGGGAGCTCCATGTATTACTCGGCGAGCTGGTAACGCAAAAGCCCATGCTCGGCGTCTGTCTTGGCCTGCAAGCGGCACTGGAATACAGCGAGGAAAACAGCGGAACGGATTGCCTGAAGTGGATTCCCGGCCGCGTTCGCCGTTTCACCGCCGACCTTCGCGAAACGCCAAACGGCGATACCATACGAATCCCGCATATGGGATGGAACCGTGTAGAGCCGCTGGACGCGCATCCATTGTGGCGTCACATTGAGCCTGGCACCCGGTTTTACTTTGTTCACAGTTATTACGCGCCCGCAGACACCCGCGGCGCGGCTGCCACGACCGCCTATGGAGTCGAGTTCGCCAGCGCCTTGGGGCAAGATCTATTTTTTGCAGTCCAGTTTCACCCAGAGAAGAGCCAGAAGGCGGGCCTTCAGTTGCTAGAAAATTTTGCGAATTGGGACGGCGGAAGCCACTAACCACTGCATCGTGCTGCATTGAGGTTGACTTGACTATGTTGCTCATTCCCGCGATTGACATCAAAGACGGCAAGTGCGTGCGCTTGCGGCAAGGACGTATGGACGATGTCACCGTCTTTTCGGACGATCCGGTGGCAGTAGCTGCCCGATGGGTATCGGAAGGCGCCAGAAGACTCCATTTGGTGGACTTAGACGGTGCGCTCAGCGGAAAACCCATGAATTCCGAAATCGTCAAGGCGATTTGCCAAGCCCATCCAGACCTCCCGGTAGAAATCGGCGGCGGCATTCGGGATGAGGAAACCGTCCAGGCCTATCTGGACGCCGGCGCCGATTTTGTGGTGATCGGCACCAAAGCGGTCAACACGCCGCACTTCGTCAACGACCTGTGCATGGAATTTCCCGGTCACATCATTGTCGGACTGGACGCCAAGAACGGGAAAATCGCCATCGACGGATGGTCCAAGCTGTCCCACCACGATGTCACCGACATGGCCAAGCGATTGGAAGACGATGGTGTTGAGGCCATCATCTTTACGGACATCACGCGCGACGGCATGATGGGCGGATTCAACGTCGAATCGACCGTCGACCTCGCCCAGGCCATACACATTCCGGTGATCGCCTCCGGCGGCATCGCCAGCATGGACGACATCCGCGCGTTATGTGCTGTAGAAGAAGAAGGCGTCAGCGGTGCGATTATCGGGCGAGCGCTTTATGAAGGCAGTTTTACCTTGCCGGAGGCCCAAAAGCTGGCCGACGAGCTCAGCGGCTAACTCGATCCCATACCAGATAAAGTTGATCAAATGGCACTCGCCAAACGCATCATTCCCTGCTTAGACGTTGACGGCGGCCGTGTCGTCAAAGGCGTCCGCTTCGTCGATATCCGCGATGCCGGCGATCCGGTGGAAGTGGCCCGTCGCTACGACGAACAGGGCGCCGACGAGTTGGCGTTTCTGGACATCACCGCCAGCTCCGACAATCGGGAAACCATCGCCCATGTGGTGGAGGCGGTAGCGGGTCAGGTTTTCATTCCATTGACCGTGGGCGGCGGGGTCCGCAGTTGCGAGGACGTTCGACGCCTGCTCAACGCGGGCGCCGACAAAGTCTCGATAAACACAGCCGCGGTGAAACGGCCGGAATTTATCAACGAAGCCAGTGACCGCTTCGGCTCCCAGTGTATCGTGGTCGCCATCGACGCCAAGCGGGTCACGGGGCCGGACGAACTGCCACGATGGGAGATTTTCACCCACGGCGGCCGCAATCCCACCGGACTTGACGCCATCGAGTGGTCACGGCGAATGGCTGAGGCGGGCGCGGGTGAACTGCTGGTGACCAGTATGGACCGGGACGGTACCCGTAGCGGATTCGACAATGCACTCAACAGGGCCATCGTCGAGGCGGTTCCCGTGCCGGTCATTGCCTCCGGTGGGGTAGGTACCCTGGCCCATTTACGTGACGGAATCGTCGAGGGAAAAGCCGACGCGGTTCTGGCCGCCAGCATTTTCCATTTTGGCGACCATACGGTGATGGAAGCAAAGGCGTTCCTTGCCGCGCATGGCATCGAAGTTCGCACCTGAGACCCCAACGCTCACACGCTCGCAGCCGACAATGGCGCAGAACGTGTCATGATGAACCCGCACTTCTTTCGGTCAGACACCTCTAAAGTAAATAGGGTGCCCCGGGCTTCCGCGGGGCAGGAAACGATTCACTTCTCGAGCACCTCTGTATGATTGACACAAACTCGCTCGATGCAGTGCGCTGGAACGACCAGGGTCTGGTCCCGGCCATTGCCCAGGACTCACAAACCGGCCGCGTGTTGATGGTTGCTTGGATGAACCGCCAGGCCTTAGAAAAAACCGCGGAAACAGGCGAAGCCGTTTATTGGTCCCGGTCCCGCCAGCGCATTTGGCATAAAGGCGAGCAATCCGGCCACATTCAACAGGTGGAGGAGATCCGCCTGGACTGTGATCAGGACGTTATTCTGCTACGAGTCAAACAAAAGGGCAGGATCGCCTGTCATACTGGAAGGGAAAGCTGCTTCTTCCAGCGGCTTGAGCACGGTCAATGGAAAACCGTAGACCCGGTGACCAAAGACCCGGAACATATCTATGGCCAGTAACCACATCGTGCCCGAGAATATTCTGCAACGGCTGCAAGAAACGCTAGAAGCACGCAAAGACGCGGACCCGAACAGTTCTTATGTGGCAGGGCTCTACGCGAAAGGCGTGGATGCTATTCTAAAGAAGATCGGCGAGGAAGCCACCGAGACGGTGATCGCAGCAAAAGGCGACGATCCCTCTCAGCTTGTGTATGAAGTGGCCGATCTTTGGTTTCACTGTTTGGTTCTACTCAGCCATCAGAACCTCGGTCCGGACGACATTCTGATGGAATTGGCTCGGCGTTTCGGCCTGTCGGGCATTGAAGAAAAAGCGGCACGGAGCAATACCCGCGCCGGGGAGTAAATGACATCATGCTTGGTGGAATTAGTATTTGGCAGCTATTGATTGTGCTCGCCATCGTGATCATGGTTTTCGGGACACGTCGTATGAGGAACCTGGGCGGCGACTTGGGTTCGGCAATTAAAGGCTTCCGAAACGCGATGCGCGAAGACGACAAACCGCAAGGCGAAAAACAGCCCGACCGGCTCGTTCATGAGGAAGACGAACCTCTTGCTCACCGTGCAGAAGAACGCGACCGGGAAGCCCGCTAGATCCATCGCCCAACGACGGCCGCGGATGATCTTGATTCGCGGCATATGAGGTTCCTATGTTCGACATCGGCTTCTGGGAGTTGCTGGTGGTTTTTGTAGTGGCGCTGCTGGTGCTGGGCCCGGAACGTCTGCCAACCGCCGCACGGCAGTTCGGGACATGGGTTCGCCGCATCCGGGGATTCCTCTCCACCACCCAAGCCGAAATTGAGCGCGAGTTGAGACTTGCAGAGCTGGAACAACAACTGCGTAATTCCTCGACTATGAACCAGCTCAAAGAAGACACCGACCTGATGAATCAACGGATCTTGCCGGACAAGCCGGAATCCGAGTCACGAGACACGCATCGATGACGCGATCCGATCCGGACGAAGCGTCCCTACAAGAACAACCGCTGATCGCACACTTGGTGGAGCTGCGCACCCGGATTTTGCGCAGCGTAGTCGCAGTGTTGATCGTGTTCGTACCCCTGGCCTTTCTTGCCGACCAATTGTTTACCTATTTGGCAACGCCTTTGCTGGCCCACTTGCCCGAGGGCACCAGCATGATCGCGACAGAAGTCACCACGCCGTTTCTCACGCCGTTCAAATTGGCATTTATGTGTGCGTTTTTTCTGACCGTGCCGGTGGTGCTATGGCAGGCATGGGGCTTTATCGCACCGGGTCTCTACCAACACGAACGGCGATTCGCCTACCCCTTGCTGGTCATGAGCATTTTTTTGTTCTATGCCGGCGTGGCATTCGCCTACTACGTGGTGATGCCATTGGTATTCGGCTTTATCACTCAGGTGGTACCCGACGGTGTGGCCATGATGACCGATATCGCCCGCTATCTGGATTTTGTGCTGACGCTGTTTTTTGCTTTCGGCGTAGCCTTCGAGATCCCGGTGGTCATCATTCTCATGGTCTGGGCCGGCATCGTGACGCCCGGAAAACTGACCAAACAACGCCCCTATGTGCTGATCGGCGCCTTCGCCGTCGGCATGCTGCTGACCCCTCCGGATATCTTCTCCCAGACCTTACTTGCCCTACCCGCTTACTTGTTATTTGAAATCGGAATCATCCTGGCGCGCATACTGGTTCCCGGTCATCGGGAAGTCGACGCACAAAGAGACAGCGGCGCCCCTTAAGGGGCCTCGCTGTTCTTAGGCTCTCAACGAACCGGCCGACCATCCACATCGATCACTTCCACCGCCTCGAATCCCAAGGCCCTCACCTCGTCCTCGATCCGCGCCAAATCGCCGACCACCACCCAAATCAGTCGATCCACTTCGATCTGACGCGAGGCTTCGGCCTGAACCTCATCGGGTTGCAAACCACGGACCTGGCTGACGAAATGATCGTAGTAGTCGTCCGCCAATCCGTACCGGATCAGGGACTCAACGCTACTGGCCACTTGGCCCGCCGTTTCATGCTGTCCCGGCAATTTCAGCGTGAGATTATTTTGCGCCTTGGTCAGCTCGTCACCCTGGATCGGCTTGCTTCCCACGATTCCCGCAAGCTCGGCTCGCATTTCGCCGATGGCTTCCGCTGTCTTGTCGCGCTGGACCGGCGCCCAAATCATCCACGGCCGCTGCCCCTTGGCGTTTGGTAGGTTCGCACCAGCGCCATAGGCCCAGCCTTTGTCCTCTCGCAAATTCATGTTCAGCCGAGAAGTAAACATCCCGCCGAACAGCGTGTTGGCGGTTTCGAGAGCAATGTCGCCCTCGTAACCTGTGGGCGGCATGATCTGCCCAGCAAAGATCATGCTTTGTTCGTAGTCCGGCCGATCCACCAGATAGAGCTTTTCGGCTTCGGGTCGCACTCGCCCCGGCACGTCAACTTCAATAGGTGCTTGGGCGGGCTCACCCCAATCACCGAATACCCGCTCCAACTGGGGAACCAACTCAGCCATTGCCACGTCACCCACGACAATCAGGGTCGCATGTCCCGGATGCACGTGACGTTCATAGAAGGTTCGAAGATCCTCGACGTCGACCGTGGCAACGGTCTCTTCCCGACCCGTGCCGGTCAAAGGCTGACCGTAAGGGTGGTCGGCACCGTACAACAGCGGCGGCAGTAAGCGCATCGCCAACGAAGAAGGCTGGGTTTTCTCCTGGGCGATGGCCGCCAATCGACGCCGTTTCAACAGCTCCAGCTCTTTCTCGGGAAACGCCGGATCACGCACCATTTCCGCGTAGAGATCCAGCGAAGGCGCCACCGTATCGCGAAGCGCGGACAAGCCCACCACCGCGGAATCCAAACCGGCGCCGGCCCAGATACTGGCGCCCAAACGCTCTTTTTCCGCAGCGAACGCCTGCGCAGAAAGACGGCTCGTGCCTTCATCGAGCATGGCCATGGTTAAACTGGAAAGACCCGGCTGTTCGGACGGATCCGCCGCGTAACCGGCATCTAACAACATCCTGAATTCGACCACCGGCGTATCGGGACGGCGCGCCAACACCACGCTCATACCGTTGCTGAGTGTCGCCCGCGCTAACGGAGGAAAGTCCAGATCAGGCGGGGTCCCGGTATCGGGCAGCTGAGAGCGGTCGGCGGTAGAAACCTCGGTGGCATACTCCGGAAAAGGTTTGACAGCCAGGGTAAAACGCCCGTCGCCCACCCACCGGTCCATCGCCCGAATGAGATCATCCGGAGTCGCGGACAACAAGGTTTCGAGCTCATCCCGCCACGCATCGGGACGACCACCGAACACTTCACTTTCTGCCAGCACCTGGGCCTTACCACCAAAACCGCCCACATGTTCGATACCCCGCAGGAAGCCCGATACGATACCCATACGCGCCCGCTCTAATTCATCGGCTGTGGGCCCTTCGGCGAGAAAACGGGCGAACTCGTCTTGAATCAACGCCTCGACGCGCTCCAACGCCACACCATCCCGCACGCTGGCCACCGCGTACAGTTGCGAGCCAATCTCCGCCGCACCCACGCTGACGCTGACTTCCGTTGCCACCTGCGCTTCTTCGACCAGACGGCGGTAAAGACGGGAGGTGCGACCGCCACCCAAAATACGTGCCCCCAGAGCCAGGTAGCTCACATCCCGGCTACCCCACTCGGGAACATTCCAGGTGATGTAAATACGCGGCTGCGCGACACGGTCTTCGATGACCATGCGACGATGGGTGTCGAGCGGCGCGATGTTGCGTCCGGGATGAACAATAGGCGGACCGGCCGGGATATCGCCAAAGTAATATCTGGCCTTCTCGAACGCGGTTTCGGTGTCGATATCGCCGGCGATGACAAGCACGGCGTTGGCGGCACCATAGTAGGTCTCGAACCACTCACGAACATCATCCAGTGAAGCCGCGTTCAGATCGTCCATCGAACCGATGGTGGTCCAAGAATAGGGATGGCCACTGGGGTAGGTGTTGGTCGCCAGCAGTTCCCAGACTTGGCCGTACGGTGAGCTCTCCCGCTGGCGCTTTTCGTTTTTGACCACCGAACGCTGTTCCTCCAGCTTGTCCTGGTCGATCGCACCCAGCAAATGACCCATGCGGTCAGATTCCATCCACAAGGCCAGATCCACCGCGGGCGATGGAACGCTCTGGAAGTAATTGGTCCGATCCCGGCTGGTGGTGCCGTTCATGCCCGTGGCACCGACTTGCTCGAAAGGCCGAAAGTAGTCGTCGTCGAAATTCTCCGAACCGTTGAACATTAAATGTTCAAACAAATGGGCAAACCCTGTGATTCCGGGCCGTTCGTTCTTGGATCCGACGTGATACCAGACGGTGACATTAACGATCGGTGTCTTGTGATCTTCATGGACAATCACCGTCAGACCGTTATCCAAAACCTTTTTGGTAAACGGGATGTCAATGGACTCGGGGTCGATGGTGAGATTTTTTTCAGGCATGGTTGATGGACCGGCACATCCCACAATCATCAGGGAAAACAGGTAAATCCCCAGCCGATGGCCACGCAGAGTCATGCTCACGCTCCTTAAGTCCACGTTCGTCACAGTCACCGGATCGGTATCGCGCATGCCGGATCATTTCCAGTGCCCCTGTTGATTGAGCGCCATGGCCTATGAAGGTTCCCTGGCGGCTGATCTGCGACACCTTAACGGGAGAACCCCGGCGCCAGCAACCCATCAGCCCGGGCCCACGGCTGGTCACGAACAAACCGCTTGTGTCATGCTGACGAGTGTCCATCCCCGATTGTATCGGCGCGGACTCCAAAGCCCCCTTGTCGAGTCGGGTTCTGCGACAACGTGTATCGTTCGGCATCGCCCCAATCACCGCTGACGTCGCCCTATCCGCGCACCGAAGGCACAGAGATCATGCTGAGCACCCTACCGCTCTTTTTCGGCGTTGGCCTGTTGGCCGGCATCATGGCCGGATTGTTCGGCATCGGTGGCGGGTTGGTCATCGTGCCGGCACTTCTCGTGGCTTTTCGCAGTCAGAATATCCCGCCCGAACTGACCATGCATTTGGCGCTGGGCACGTCCCTGGCCACGATTGTCGTCACGTCCATTTCATCGGTCCTGGCGCACCGGGCCAAAGGCGCCATCCGCTGGGACGTGGTGAGCCGCTTGGCGCCGGGGGTCGCACTGGGCGCTATTCTGGGTGCGTTTGCCGCAGATTTCATGCCTGGTGCCCTGCTACAGGCCTTATTTGCATTGTTCGCTTTGATCATGGCACTGACCATGGCCATGGACTTCAAACCGTCAGCCCATCGCAGCCTGCCCGGCCGGTCCGGTCTACTCGTCGTCGGCAGTGTCATCGGGACGCTATCGGCCCTCGCGGGGATCGGCGGTGGCTCGCTCACCGTCCCGTTCTTGAGTTACTGCAACGTCGCGATGCGTTATGCCGTGGGTATCGCCGCAGCGTGTGGCTTTCCGATCGCCTTGGCCGGGAGCGCCGGATACCTTTTGGCCGGCTGGGGACAAGCGGACTTGCCTGCCTACAGTACCGGCTACATCTATTGGCCCGCGTTTTTCGGTATTACCGTGGCCACCGCGACGTCAGCACCGTTGGGAGCGCGACTGGCACATCGTTTTTCGGAACGTCGGATGAAGCAGCTGTTCGCCGGGTTTTTGGTAATTGTGGGATTAAGACTGCTCTTCTAACCATCCTTCGGCACGGTCATAAACGGACGGCGTAAAAAAGAGCCGGCGATGACGCCGGCTCCAACGCGTGTTCAGGAAAGACTCGTTTACTTGATAACCAAAAACAGCGCTGCACGCCCGCGTTGAATGGTTAACAGCAAGCTGTCTTCCCCCTTGACCGCCTTTTTGAAAGCCTGAAGATCTTTGACCGAAGCGCGGTTGACGGCCGATATCAAATCGCCGGGTCGCAAACCCGCAGTGGCCGCAGGACTGCCAGGCTCCAATTGCTTGACGACGACACCGTCCTGCCCTTCGGCGTTGCCGAATTCAGCCCCGATCAACTTCGGATGCAGGTCGGCAGCAGCGACAGCACCCGCCGCGGGCGCTTCGCCGACCCGGGTCGAGACCTTCATCGGTTTGCCGTTCCGCAACACCTGAAGATCCAACTTATCGCCGACACGCAGGAGGCCAATGGTGTTTCGCAAATCCCGATAGTTGCGGACTGGTTTATCGTTCACCCGGACTATGACATCCTCCGGCTTCAGTCCTGCTTTCTCTGCTGAGGAACCCGGCTCTACCTGAGCGACGACCACCCCGTCGGTACTATCCAAGCCAAACGCTTCGGCCAAATCCGGCGTGAGGTTCTGAACGATGACGCCCAGGCGCCCCCGTTTGACCTCACCGAACTCAATGAGCTGTTGCTTGACTTGCAACGCAATATTGACCGGCACAGCAAAACCGATGCCGATATTGCCGCCGCTTCGCGACAGGATGGCCGAATTGACGCCGATCAGCTCGCCGTTCAGATTGACCAGGGCGCCGCCGGAATTTCCCGGATTGATTGAAGCGTCGGTTTGGATGTAGTCCTGAAACGAATCCGCGTCTCCGATGCCCGATCGCCCCAAAGCGCTGACGATACCCGAGGTCACGGTGTGCCTTAAACCAAAGGGATTTCCGATAGCGACGACAAAATCGCCGACCCGGATATTGTCGGAGTCGCCCAGGGGCAGCTCCGTCAGTTTATCCGGGGAAATTTTAATTACGGCGATGTCGGTCTCTTCATCGGCACCGATCACCTCGGCCGTGAACTCACGCTCATCGATGAGCATGACTTTGATTTCTTCCGCTCCCTGGATCACATGCGCGTTGGTAATGATATAACCCTTGCGCGCATCGATGATCACACCGGAGCCCAAACTCTGGGTTTCGCGGTACCTCGGTTCGCCATCCGGCTGACCGAAAAAGCGGCGGAAAAAGGGATCTTCAAAGAACGGGTGATCCATGAGCGGGTTCTGTACCTGCACACGCCCCCGGGTTGAAATGTTGACGATGGCCGGGCTGGCCTGTTCGAGCATCGGCGCAAGGGTCGGTACTTCGCCATCGTTCAAAGACATGGGAAGCGCCGCCAGAGCAGCGGGCATCGCGGTAATGACGGTCAACAAAAGTGCCGCGAATACCACACGCCGCCACCCCGAGCGGCGATTTCGCTGCACGCCATATCCAGATATCTGCATCGGTTTCCCTCTAATTAGGAGTTCGCGTTTTTCTGACTCTGCGTCCTGCCTGTTGAAGACGCCGAACCACCCGCCCACCGTACCTCGTCCGTGTGTGAGGTCAATCGCGACCACTCACCCCACCGACTGGGCGCGGCATGGTTCAGAATAGCGGATCGTTCATGTCACGAAAATGCGTGATTCACGTTTGAAGCGATGAATGAGACAACCTAGAAGGCCGTCGGTTCGACAGACGGGACGATAGGACAAATAGCGGCAGCACGCCAAAACACGCACACCCCCAATATATTGGGGGTCCGAGATATCTTCGATGAATGCCGGCCGCCCCATTTCGGGGCAAAAAACAAATCGTTGAAAACTAAAGGACTAAATTCTTAAGTTATTGTTTTAAATGAATTTCGATTGAGCTAATATGAGGCATAAACCACCCTTGACAAGGCGCATCCACCCATCTAGCCTTGTCGACACTCAACCACAATATCTTGTACTGACGCAGGCAATTTACCCCTATAGAGCGCAGCCACCGCTCCGGTCAATGGTTACGCCGAGTCAAAGCCATTCAACCATTTAAAACACAATACAGAATGCTACGCATGGAGATGCTTCCCTGATGAGTACCGTGCCAAAAACACTTCAAATCCAATCGCCCGCCGACATTCCACTGCAACCGGCATCCGAAGATATTTGGGATAAGAAGTACCGTTTAAAATCAAAGGACGGCGAAGTCATCGACGCCAGCGTGGATCACACCTACCGTCGGGTCGCCAAAGCCCTGTCGGAAGTGGAATCGCCCGGCGTACGGGAGCATTGGTACGAACGTTTTCTGTGGGCGCTGCGGCGCGGCGCCATTCCCGCGGGCCGGATCACGTCCAACGCCGGCGCCTTGGAACATAAACCGGCCACTTCGACCATTAATTGCACGGTGTCGGGCAGCATTCGCGATTCCATGGACGACATTCTGGACAAGGTCCACGAAGCCGGACTGACCCTAAAAGCCGGTTGCGGTATTGGTTACGAATTCTCCACCCTGCGACCCAAAGGGGCCTACGTGTCCGGTGCCGGCGCCTATACGTCCGGCCCGCTATCGTTCATGGATATTTATGATGCCATGTGCTTTACGGTCTCCTCGGCCGGAGGACGCCGCGGCGCCCAAATGGGCACCTTCGATGTCGGCCACCCCGACGTCGTGGATTTTATTCGCGCCAAGCGCCGGGACGGTCGGCTGCGTCAGTTCAATCTGTCCTTGCTGATCACCGATGAGTTCATCCACGCGGTCAAGGCGGATGAAGACTGGCCACTGGCGTTCCCTATCAAGCGTAAAGAAGCCGAAGCCGACGGCACCGAGGTGGAGAAGGACGATAGCGTGTTGTGGCGCGAGTGGCCCATTCATGAGGACTACATCGTCAATCCCGAGGGGCTGGTCGCCTGCAAAATTTACAAAACCATACGGGCACGGCGTTTGTGGGACCTGATCATGTCCTCCACCTACGACTTCGCCGAGCCCGGATTCATTTTGATCGACCGGGTTAACGAAGACAACAACAACTGGTTCTGCGAAAACATTCGCGCCACCAACCCCTGTGGCGAACAGCCGCTGCCACCCTACGGTTCGTGCCTACTCGGCTCGGTGAACCTGACGCGGTTTGTGGAAAACCCCTTTACCGAGGCCGCTCGCTTCAACTGGGACGAGTACCGGGAGACGGTGCGGATCTTCACCCGCATGCTCGACAATGTGGTGGAGATCAATGGCCTTCCCTTGGATCAACAACGCCATGAAATCCACCACAAACGGCGTCACGGCATGGGCTTTTTGGGTTTGGGTTCCACCCTCACCATGCTGGGCGTCAAGTACGGTTCGGAAACCTCTCTTCAATTCACCGAAGAAGTCGCCCGGGAAATGGCCTTAGCCGGCTGGGAAGTCGCCCTGGACCTGGCGGAAGAGAAAGGACCGGCACCCATTATGGAAGAAAGCTTCGAGGTCACCCAGGAAATGCTGCGCCTGCGCCCGGAAATGGCCCGGGACGGTTACAAAGCGGGCGACCAGGTTCTGGGCAAGGTGTTGTGGGCCAAATACAGCCGTTATATGCAACGGGTCGGCAAAGTACGTCCTGAACTCATCGAGCGGCTGGCCGAGCAGGGTGGACGCTTTACTCACCACACCTCCATCGCACCCACGGGAACGATTTCCTTGTCTCTGGCCAACAACGCCAGTAATGGCATCGAACCCAGTTTCGCCCATCACTACTTCCGTAACGTGATACGCGAAGGGAAGAAAACCAAGGAAAAAGTAGATGTGTATTCGTTCGAGCTGTTGGCCTACCGGGCGCTGATCAACGCCAAAGCGATGCCATTTTCCGAACAAGCGGACGAACAGCTGCCCGACTATTTCATTGCCGCCGATGACGTCACACCCAAGCAGCATGTGGATATTCAGGCAGCCGCACAAAAATGGGTGGATTCGTCGATTTCCAAGACCGCCAATGTGCCCACGGATTACCCGTTTGCCGATTTCAAGGAAATCTATCTGTATGCCTATGAGAAGGGGCTGAAAGGTTGCACCACCTTCCGCTTCAACCCCGAAGCGTTCCAGGGCGTGTTGGTCAAAGAAAAAGACTTAGAAAACACCACTTATGCCTTCACCTTAGAAGACGGCTCGGTGGTGGAAGCGAAAGGGAACGAAGAGATTTATTACGACGGCGAGATGCACACCGCCGCCAATCTCTTCGACGCCCTGAAAGAAGGATACTATGGCCGGTTCTGAAGCCGTCGGCACCAGCGCGCCTTGAAGGCGAGCGGCCGTGAACCCTATACCGGACCTGCAGTCTCAACGGAATGACTTGAATCGCGCTTGAGCGCGGTGGAGAACATCAGATGACAACCAAGATCGACAAACCTATCGTCGGCTACAAAGTCCTCAAGAAGGACGAAAAGCCCAGCGAAGCGCCTGTGAAAGAAGCAACCGTCATCCAAATGCACGAGCGTTTGGAACGCCCGGAAATGCTGGTGGGCTCGACTTACAAAATCAAAACGCCGGTCTCGGATCACGCGATGTACATCACCATCAACGATATTGTGCTCAACGAAGGCACGGAGCACGAGCATCGCCGGCCGTTCGAGATCTTCATCAACTCCAAAAACATGGAGCACTACCAGTGGATCGTGGCGTTAACCCGCATTATGTCCGCGGTGTTCCGTAAGGGTGGCGACATCACCTTTTTGGTCGAAGAAGTCAAAGCCGTGTTCGATCCCCGGGGCGGCTACTGGAAGCCCGGCGGCAAGTACATGCCCTCGTTGGTGGCTGAAATCGGCGATGTGATCGAACGCCATTTGCGTTTTATCGGTATGCTGCCGGATGCGGAACTGGACGAGCGTCAGTTGAAGCTGATCGAGGAAAAACGGGCAGAGTACGAATCCCGCACGGCCCGCGCCAAAGCCGGCAGCAGCGCCTTTCCCGAGGGCGCCCAGCTGTGCAACAAATGCCACACCAAGGCCATGGTGCTCATGGACGGGTGCATGACCTGCCTGAACTGCGGCGACAGCAAATGCGGTTAGAGGGCGAGGTAGTTGATATAGCACGTATCACCAGCACAGTCCGTTGCGACATCGTGCGAGGCAGGACGGGCCGAGAAATCGCCAATGCCGGCCTGGACCAGGTTCCCGAAATCGAGGCCTGGCTGGCGTTGGATGGCCACGCGTTTCGTGCCCATCGATGCTACGAAGACTTCTTGGAAGATGCCCAAAAGTGCCAATTCAAACCGGGCACCGGGGACCTTACGCTGTATCGTGGACGCGACTTCCCCCGCGGCCATACGCCGCAGTCGAAGGAATTCGGACCGCCCCCTGCCAACAAAAGCCCCGCCAACCGTTATAACGAGGCCGGCGAACCGGCTCTGTATCTCGCGAACACGCGGGACGGCGTGAGGCGGGAGCTGGTGAGGGGCTCCATTCCATCCCCAAGGCTATGGGTCCAGGAGTTTAAGGTCCCCTGGTCGCAACTGGTTTGGCTGGACAGTCGCTCGCAAATATCAGATGAGGCGAATTCGGTCCACTTGCTACCCGCCGTATTCGACGTTTGCGAACACGGCAGCGACCCGGAATACGCCGCCAGCCGGAAAATCGCCGCGTTGATTCGCGAGCGGAATTTTGACGGCCTGATCGTACCCGGCGTGCAGGGAACGCGTGGCCATCATTATTTCAACGTGGTCGTTTTCGTCATCGCCAACTGGCAGCAATGGTTGGCCCCAAAACCGCCCTATCTGATGAATATCGACCCAAACCCATACGATTAACCGCGAGTTAAGAGCATCCAACCGATCGTGACTGATTCAGCGCTCAAAGCCGATGTCCCGGCGCCGTGGACCCTTCACGGCGTCGGCTACATTTTGGCCATCCGTATGCCTCGGGATCTGCTGGACAACGAATCCAATATCCCGCCGTCACTGGCCGGACAACGCAAAGGCCCCATTGCCTGCGTGATGCTGGTGGACTACGCCCAGTCCAACGCCGGGCCTTATCGGGAACTGCTTTATATTCCTGGCCTGTTTCGCTTTCCCGGGGCGATCCGCCCGTCCATCACCCGCATTTACGTATCGACCATGACCTCGGTGATGAACGGGCGGAAAAACTGGGGTATACCTAAAGATCGCTGCGATTTCGATATTCGCTATGGCGCCGATGGAATCGACCATTTCACCATGCAAGCAGAAGACGGAACGGTGTTTGCCGAATTCAGTTTTCGACATAAAGGTTTCCAGATCCCGATCAATACCCGGCTGATACCGAAGGCCTTTCATACGTTCTCACAGCACTGGGAAGGGACCGAATACACTTACACGCTGGAAGCGAAAGGCCGCGTGAAACCCGCCAAATTGCTCTCGGCCCGGTTCAATCCAGATTACTTTCCGGATCTCGCTCGTGGAAAGGTACTGGCTTGTGTCAAAGCAACCCAGTTCGAGATGGTGTTTCCCGTCAGCAAGACTCGGCCGCTGACATAGTTGTGGCCGCCCATTCAGGCTCGGCCCAATTGTTATCAGTCGGCCGGCTCAGCGCTTTAAAAAGCGAGTAGAAAACTCATCCGCCGGTAGTGGCCGAGACCAGTAATACCCCTGAAAAATCTGGCAACCGGAATCGGCTAGCAACTGTTTCTGCTCGGCATTCTCAACCCCTTCGGCAACAACCGTCAGGCCCAGACTCAAACCCACGGCCACCGCCGCGCGGGCGATAGCCATATCATTTCCGTCCACCTGGATATCACGAACCAGCGTCTGGTCGATTTTCAGCTTATCGAAACGAAAGCGTTTTAGATTGGCAAGTGATGAGTAACCGGAACCGAAGTCGTCCAAGGCCAAGCGGCAACCGATGCCCTGGAGCTCATCAAGCAACCGCGATGCTTCGGCATAGTCGCGGAGAAAATCCGATTCGGTCAACTCAAACTCGACCCGGGCCGCCGGGACGGCGGAGCGAAGCACAATCTCTTTGATCCGCCGGATAGAGGCGTCCTCGATCTGACGGGGAGACAGGTTGATCGATATCGATGGGGGCGGGCATCCCGCCGCCGACCAACCACTCAACTGGTGGCAGGCTGCCTCGGTCACCCACTCGTCGAGCGCGACGATTAGCCCGGTCTCTTCGGCAACCCCGAGGAACTCCGCCGGCCCCAGCAATCCCCGCTGCGGATGATTCCACCGAACCAGCGCCTCGCAGCCTACGAGATCACCGCTAGCGCCTTCCACTTGAGGTTGATAGAAAAGCAGCAACTCGTCGTCTCGCAGGGCACGATGTAGTTCCGACTCGGTCCGAACCCGAGAACGCGCCTTTTCGGCGAACTCGGGGCAATAAAAGGAGATTCGGCTGCGACCGCGTTCCTTCGCCTGATACATGGAGGTATCGGCCTGCTTGATGAGCTGTTCGGGTGTTTGCCCATGCTGGGGAAACAGCGAGACGCCAATGCTGGCTCGCAACATGACGTCCTGGTCGCTGATGCGGAACGGTTGCGCGAATCGGGCGATCAGTTCGTTGCCCAACTGTTCAGCCTCGGCTTGCGAGCCGAGTTTCTCTCGCAACACCACAAACTCGTCGCCGCCCAAGCGTCCCAAGGTGTCACCTTCCTGCAAGGCGCCACGCAAACGCGCCGCGACCTGCAGCAGCAACGCATCTCCCACAGCATGGCCGTAGGTCTCATTAATATTCTTGAACCGCGCGAGATCCAGACAAAACACACCAATCATCGTCTGGCCCTGCACGGACCGTTCCAACCTCTGCTGGAGCCGGTCGACGACCCGGTTGCGGTTAACCAAGCCGGTTAGGGGGTCATGGTAGGCGAGAAATTCAAGCTTGTCCTGGGTGGATCGAAGCTTATCGGTTTGTTGATCCCGGTACAGAACGATACCGGCCATATGGGCACATATGCCGAGCAATGTGCGATGAAAACCGCCGGGATCACCCGATTCAAAACTGGTCAGCGCGAATGAGCCAATGGTCTGTCCGCACTCGCCGCGAACGGGAACCGACCAACAGGCGCGTAAATCGAACTCCAATGCGAAATCGCGTAGATCCGCCCAACAGGCGTCATCTACCGTATTGGCGACGTAAACCGGGGCTTCCCGATAGACGGCATTACCACACGACCCCGCCCGCGGTCCGGGTCGCAAACCGTTGAGCCATTCCACACCGCGTGGTGGGATGGTCGGTGCAGCCCGGACGTTGAGCAAACCCGAGGATTGGTCCACGACCATCAAAGATGCAACCGCGTTGGGAACCAGCCGTTCCGCCAAGCGACAGATTTCATCGAGGATTGTTTGGCTGTCGGCGCCGAAGGCTACCATTTCCAGCACAGTCTGCTGTAAGCGGAGAACGCCTTCTTGCTCAGAGACCGCCAAGGCAGGCGCTATCGCCGGCGAACCCTTGTTTGGCGACGGGCCATCAGATTGATTGCGCATACCCTTTCCCCGGACGGACGCCGGCTCCCCCACGAAGGCCGGAAACCTTCAGAAACTCCGCCGACTCATTTTTACCGCAAAAGCGGCGTTATACTCAAAGTCAGATGATCGCTTTGGACTATTGCGCCCCTGCGTCTCTTGATTTCAGCAGCCTTCTCACTTAAGAAGATCACCCAGATTTCAAGGCCCGGCTTAAACACGGCAACCGGCACGTTCGACAACAATAGCCTGTGGCCAACCGATGTGTAGCATATCGGCCCAAACAAGGTCAGATTGAGAGATCACCAAAGTGGCCGGTACGCGCGCTATTAAAACAGTTTGCGGGTGTACGACTTATCGTTCGCCAATCCCCTTAACAGCCCACATCACGGCCTCTTGAAGACGAAGACGCGCCTGCTCCAAGTAGGCGTTGTTGCAACCCGCGTGCTCGGCCTCCGATAAATTGAGCTCGAACTGTTCGGCCAAGACGCGAATTGCGTTGGCCCTCGTAATCTCTTCACCGGTAAAGGGTCGAGCTTCTCTCACCATCGGTCCACGACGTGAAACTTCCATTCCTTCTAACGTCGGAATATCCATCTCATCCATCCCATTCCTCCACGGCGGCTGATCAGGTTCGCCCTCATTGTAAGCGAACTCTTACAGTTCATAAAAAAAGTGATTCTTGACGTGAGAAAGAATTCGTTCAATCTCCGCTGAGAGGAGAGAACACCCATCTTAAGAACGAGTTGCCGCGACGTGCGCTGACCGAGATCACCTGCGGTATTATTGACTTCACTCAACGTCTTTTGAGGCACACGGAACGGCACGGGGCGGTTCATTGCCCACTCGCAGACGATAGCGGGATACAATCTCGCAAACCGCGCGCTCCGTTTGCTGACTTTGCGCCTGGGCGTAATAGTCAGCTAGGACCCGCGAGTAGACGGAATCAAGCAAGGGTAGCCGAGGGGATTGGCGAGTCTCTACCCACACGAGATGAAATCCAAAAGGACTTTCCCAGGGACCCTGCCACTGGCGAAGAGGCACCTCTGCGATCGTTTCCGCAAACGTTGGTCCGAACATGTGAGCGACTTCGGATAACAAACGTCCCTTGATGAATTGGCCGTGAATGAACGGATCCCCGCCATCGACGGGCCATTGGGGGTCGTCCTCCTCGCGGAGCTGAAGCAGTCGGTCCTCGGCATCGCCGAACGCCTTCACCCCCCGTCGCTTTTCGCTAAAAAAAACATGTCGAAAATCGACCACGCCGGGCAATTCGTAGCGCTCTTGGTGGCGCCGAAACCAGTCTTCAAGCATGGCCTCAGTTGGCTCGGCCGGTGTTTGCGAGGCCTCTAGATATAGCATCAATTTGCGACCCATATGCCGTGCCAGAATCCGGTCGTGCCGATCCAGACCCAACGCCACGGCTTCCTGTCGCAGGATCTCTTCGCGTACGAAATCCCAGAAAGCGTCTTCCCGCTCGGCCGTCACCGCTTGCGGCTGTTCCATCAACAGTTGCCGGGTTTCGGGGAGGATAACGATCTCGAGGGGATCCTGTTCCGAGGCGAGCTTTCCACCGCGCCACCCGGCCACCAGAAAAATCAAACCGCCCAGGAGCAAAAAATGCAGTAACGGCTCGGAAGAAACCCGGATTAAAGGCCGTACCAAATAGCGGAAGTCCATGCCCGTTCCCGACCCTCAAATCGCGCCGCACAGATCAGGGGTTTGACTTCTTCATCCCCCAGCTCGTCGCATGCGATATCACTCCATCGAGGCGTCGGAATCTGAAGCACGCGGGCGTAATAGGCCGCAGGCCGAGAGGGGTCAAACTCGGAATCTTCCCAAACCGCGCAGAGCTCTGCTTGTCCCGACGCTTCATCAACAGCGACTGCCACATCGATGACGCTTTCCCGTCGCTCACGGTCTTCGTCGGGCCACACTTTGACGATTTGAACCCGCTCAAGTGGGGTTTGATCCTGCGTGGCCCACACCAAAAATTTCGGCTGGGCAGTCTCCACCGCAGATGTCTCGGGGAGCCGTCCGCCCATAGGGACCCCACTTTCGTATGCGTTCTCAATCATATCTGAATCTTCGCAGGCCGAGGATCCGAAATCCCACCCGCCAAAGAACCGAACCGGAATACGTGGGCCACTGGTGGCATAGGTCTCCCGTCGGTAGAGCGCTTCGAAAAGCGCATCGCGCGAATTCTCGACCGACCAAACGGCGGCCAAACCACCACTTCCAAAATACGGCGTCTGCAACCGCTCCAGCGGATCGATTTGTTCTAATCGCTTATGGCCAATAAACTCTGACTCTTCGACCAAACCTGGCGTGGCATTGTGGGTATCGGTACTGGCGATCACACCCAACTCGTAAGGGTTGACGCCTAACCGCTCGAACTCCACCAGTCCGGCGGCCAAGACTTCCCGGACATAGTCCATGCGGTCAGCGCACACGATGCCAAGCCCCTCACCGTCTTTGCGACAAGGTTTGATGGGTAGAAGCTCGAATTTACACAATTCATCGGCGCTGAACAGATCATTGCACTCTGAGGCGCCTTTGGTCTGGTAGATTTCCATCAACCGTTCGATTTCGGACCGGAGCTTAGCGTCTTCATACGCGCGCTCATCTCTCAATAGGAACCGTCCCGTGGCGCCGAACATACCGCCACCGGACTGGTTGCTGTTGTGGGGAATGGCGATGACTTCACAACCCGTACCGGCATCAATACATTCGTTTTTCAGGCGTTTCCAGAGCTGGTTTGGCTTGGGTGCCTCAAAATAGGAGGTAGGCGCCGCCGGAACTTGATCGTTGCGGAACAATACATTTCGATGCAAAGTTTGACCATAAGTCGCCGCCGTGTATTCGTAACCGACGAAGGTCGTGAACCGACAATCGGTACGATCGTAATAGTCTTCCGCGGCCTGCTGGGTCCGGATCCAAGTATCTTGAGATGCGTCCCGACAAGCTCGGCCATCCGTGAAACAAGCCGGCGGACGAAACGGAATCGGTAACGCACTGAGCGCAACGCCCACAACACCAATCGTGGGGTGGCGGAAAATTCGACAGTACGGCGAACCGTAGGCGGATGAACGAGGGTCGCCGCAAATCTGGGTCTCGCCCAAGAACTCTGAGTGGTCCGTCACGGCAGCAAAATCCAGCGGCCTGCTCAATTGAACGCTGCGCTCCCCCAACATCACCGCTTCGCCGCGGGCAAAACGATATGCATCCGCGGGCTCAAGTCGCAGACCACGCTGCCAAGCATCCCACGAGAAACTTGTGTGAACATGGAGATCGCCGAAATAGAGGTTTCCGTTCAGATTTCGATCTGCACAGGCTTCGCGATTTTCGGTGTAACGAACAGGCTCTGGCTGGCTGGCTACAGCGTATTCAAAGGGCAAAACCAGAACTAACAGAAAAAAACTGACCGAAGCTGATCTCACGATTGGTATCGTTATTGTCAATCCCCCAATCCCGCAGTCTCGCAAACTAATTTAATCCGTTAAATCGAGCTACTCACATTAGTCGCTGCAACTCAGATTGGCAACCGCGTAGATTATATCGATAAGCAGAACCGTTCGTGATCAACCGCGCGAGAAAACCATGGGCCGGACAAAACCTGAGAAACCCAATCGGCGGAAACGGACCTGTGCGCCGGTGGATTAAATCCCTTCGATCGGAAACCGCTGACGATCCAAATTAACGAAGCCCCGAGCCGGCAACCGCCTGGACTGATCGTAAATCGTATCGAATGGCCGACGGTAGCGCGTGTAGACGTTAAAGCCATGAAGCCGGAGAAAGGCCTCACCCATCCCGTCAACAGGCCCCAACTCCGATTCAATGGAAGGATAGCTTGCCAAAAACAATGCCACAGCACTGCGAGGACCGCTGTTCTGAAGCCCCGGCGCAAAGAACCCAACCGCCAGCGGGACAGGATCCAGCAAATTGATGTAGTGAACATAACGCGGCCCGGAGGGATACCAAGAAGCCGCCGAACCATGGGTTTCCACTTTCAACAAAGGCAAGCGATTGTTCATAGCCTCTTGGGGACCATACCGACTAAACGCTGCCCGACGCACTTTGCCCAACGTGTCAGCAATGATAATGGTGCCTCCGCTGCCACCGCGAACATGAAACGCTTCGCCCCGCTCCATTGCAGATAACATGAGGTCCTTGAGGGTATTGATCGCCTCGCTGCGAAGCACGGGAGATTTCGGTATCGGCAAGACTCTCAGGATGTCCGCCAAGGACTGGGATTGACTCGCGTAGTAGATGCCAATCACCGGTATGTTGCTGCTTTCGGCCAAACGCCGAAGACGATAGGGCTCCCGGCCCGGTGCCGCACCGAATCCATTCACGTAAAACAAGGGTTGTTGACGAGGACCCGAGCGGGTGCGACCAAGAAACGGCGGCACCTGATCTAGCGAGATACTACCGGGGTCGTAAAGGCAGCCGCCCTCACCGACCAAATATCCGTCGTAGGCACTGGGATCCAGTCCGGCCGGGGCAGCACGCGAGTCGTTACATGCCCATGCCGGCCCCAGGCTGATAAGCGCCAACAAACTTGCCGACGCCAAGAGAAAAAAGACCATACGACCTTGGGAGAACAACCGCCCCATCTTGCTGAGATTCGAACTCGTTGGTCCACCCACCCACGTCAGAGGCCTCATCCGAACCCCGGAAACCCGGCGTTCGGGTCTCGACGAACATCGGACACTACCGCGCCGCCATCGTATCGGCGATCAGCCGATTTTGCTGCTCGATGTGGAGCAACATCTGGGGCATGAGGCGGGACATCACTTTCATGCGACCACCGCCTTGCTGACCGTGCCCCCCTTGAGAGTTGCCCTCACCGCTGTCCTTCCCGCCATGTTGTCCGTGGGAACGTTCACCACCACCCCCTTTACCACCTTGGCCGTGCCGCTTTCCGCCATGCTCTCCTTGAGATCCTCCAGCACCATGGCCCTGGCGGCCATGTTCAGCGCCGGCCGCCGAATCCGAGGATTGATCTGAACCGCCGCTACAGTGACCGCCTCCTGCACCGCGGCCGTGTTCGCCTGCACCACCGGATTGCCCCTTTTCTGACTTCCCTCCGCCACAACCAGTCGATCCACGCTGTCCGGTGGAGGCAAGCAGCGTTTTCATCATGGCCATATGGCGACCAAGCATCTCCACACGTGTGGCAGGATCGTCTGTGGCCTGAATTTCCCCCATCAGCGTTTCCATGCCGGTGAGCATGGCGTCCACCATCATATGTCGGGTATGGCCGCCACCCTGACCATGTTGCTGGGCAAACGCCGTCGAGCAAAAGAACAGTCCTAACAAGAGGCAAAAGTACGCAGGCCATTTCGTCATTCGGTCGATCCATCCATCGTTGTGTCACGCACTAAGGAAGTAGTAGGCGACAAAATTATCCTAACCAAAACTCACCGGATGCCATTTTGATTAACATCAAAATCGATGATCAAAAAACCGCACCGACGGTGTCGAGAATTAGATTTATTCTGAAATCAATAAGCATTACTATAGATTCCCTGCTTCGCCGAATAAATCTCAATATGGTGAAACTGCTGCATGAACCCAGCCGTTCTCGGCGCCGGTTGCGTGCGAATCGGGACCACAACACTCAAAACCGCCTTGGACAGGCTTGGTTTTAGGCCGGTTAGCACATGATCAAGATGTTCGATAATCCGCCTCATGCCGAGCAGTGGTGAGGCGCGGCTGAAACCGATCACGGAAACTGGAACCCCGGTACGCGGACGCGAAAGTGATACTGGCCGTGTGTCGCACGCAAGCGTGGTACTCGCGTTCGCGGGGTTACCAGCGACTCAATCAGGACGTCAAGATATGACTCCAACCGAGCGTGTAGGCATCCAATGTATAGGATAACCGGGCATCACGCTGTCACGTTCCCCGAACGCCGGCTGCTGAAAGCATATTCCCGTATGCCAGCGCCTCAGGAGAGTTCCAGCGCCACCTCATGGGCCATTCACCATTCCCGAGCGGTACACATTTACGTCATTGCCTGTGTCGCAAGCATCAAATTCTCGTCTGATTAGAACTGAAACACTGCTTAAGGAAGCAAAGATGAACCCGCAAGAAATGATCGACAAAATTGATGTGGAATACTTATCTGCTTTTCTAATCGAGTTCGGTTTGAACCTGCTCGCGGCGGTTGCGATCTTCATTATCGGTCGCTGGATCGCCCGAGCACTGGCCAATCTGGCTCGTCGAGCCATGACCCGGGCAAATGTCGACGAGACGCTGGTCGGATTTGTCGGCAATCTCACCTACATCGGCTTGCTCGCGTTCACGGTGCTGGCAGCACTCAGCGCGCTGGGCATTCAAACGACATCCTTTATCGCCGTTTTAGGTGCCGCAGGCTTGGCGGTCGGTCTGGCACTCCAAGGTTCATTGGCGAACTTTGCCGCCGGCGTTTTGATGCTGATTTTCCGGCCCTTTAAGTTGGGGGACTTTGTGGAGGCCGCCGGTACAGCCGGAGTCGTGGAAGACATTCACATCTTCACCTGTCAACTGCGCACTCCGGACAACAAAACAATCATCGTACCCAACGGCCACATCATGTCAGGCAACATCACAAACTATTCGGCCAAAC
The DNA here is from genome assembly GCA_034189865.1 of Pseudomonadota bacterium. NCBI lineage: Bacteria > Pseudomonadati > Pseudomonadota > Pseudomonadota bacterium. The sequence goes on from JAXHTV010000001.1 coordinate 106,766, forward strand.
CGAAACGGCGAGTGGATTTCGTCTTTGGCGTTGGTTACGAAGCGGATATCGACACAGTGAAAGCCGTCATCGAAGATCAAGTTAAAAAAGACGACCGCATCCTGCTAGATGACGGGATCACCATCGGTGTGTTGGAACTGGCGGATAGCAGCGTCAACTTCGCCGTGCGCGTTTGGGTCAATGCCGCCGACTATTGGGATGTTTTCTTCCATACCAACGAGGCGATGAAGAAGCGCTTCGACGCGGAAGGTATCTCCATACCCTTCCCGCAAAGGGATGTTCATCTGCATCAGGTCAACGCCTGACACCGCGCGCTTCCATTCGCCGACCGGTCACCGTCGAAAATCGCCCCCGACGGTGCCGGTCGGCGAATATCGCCCCGCGCTTAAGGCTGTTGTATTTCTTTCAGGTATTCGATAACACCATCGACGTGACGTGTCACTTCGGCGTCGCCGCCATAATGCAAGGCGGAGAAAATTGCTCCCCAAACCGGCATTTCCTTGTAACCGTGAGCGCGGATATTGGTGCGGCTCGACTGCCGTCCATCAATCATGTCGCGCATTTCCCTCTCGGGAAACACACCGCCGTTCTGCTCGGCCATTCGAGTCAGATCCGTGGGTTTAACCGACATAAATTCGGCAATGGGCCCATCTCCCAGCCCAGCCAAACCGTGACAACTACCGCAGTAGGCGACGTACTGTCCGCGGGGCGTTCCCAGTGGAGGGAGATCTTTTAATGCTTCATCCGAATACTCAAGACCGCTGGCCGACGGGCCGGAGGCCGAAATGCCGCCGCTGAGGACGATCATGGATAATCCGATGGCAAGATAACTCATTCGCCCAAGAAAACGTGTGCCCGCGATGACCATTCCCTGACTCTCCCGGTTTCTGATCGAAACGTTACCGAGAACTGAGAATATCCCCCGCCGAGCCCGTAGCGTTGATTCAAATCACTTTTCGGTTATCTGACGCCTTCACCACGGCCCTCAATCCACCCTCGGCCAGCACCTTGGACATCTGATCAGCGGGGGCGGGGCGACTGAATAGAAAACCCTGAGCCTGCTCACAGCCCATCTGCTCCAACGCCAGCACTTGATCGACGCGCTCAACACCTTCCGCCACTGTCGTCAGTCCCAGCTTCCTCGCCAAGGTAATGACGACCTCAACGATACCGTTGTCACGAGGGGTGTTGATTTGGGAGACAAATGATCGATCGATCTTGAGAGCATCCACCGGCAAATCGTGAATATACTTCAGGGAGGAATAGCCAGTGCCGAAGTCGTCGATGGAGATCAGAATACCCAGTTCTTTTAGACGGCCCAGTAGTTGCCCCTGCGCCCGAATGTCGTCCATCGCCATGGTCTCGGTGATCTCAACCTCCAGCCATGTGGCGGGAACGTGGGTCTGCGCCAACATACTCTCGATACGCTCGACGAGGTCTCCTCGATTCAGTTCTTTGGCCGACAGATTGATCGCGACGCGGATGTCATGGCCGGCTTGCCGCCATATTTTGATTTGCCGAGCGGCCTCCCGCATTACCCAATCCCCCAGGCGGAAGATCGAACCGCTTTCCTCAGCCAACTCGATGAATTCGCCCGGAGGGATCAACCCCCGGTCGGGATGCCGCCAACGCACCAACGCCTCGACCGAGGCGATACGTCCCGTTGTAAGCTCCACCCGCGGTTGGTAGTGCAGTTCCAATTGACCATTGTCGATGGCCTTTTCAAGTTCGCGTTCCATTTCGACACGACTACGCAGCCGTTCGGCGTCAGCCAACTCAAAATGTGCAAACACCTGCCCACTGAGCTTTGCCTTGTACATGGCGATGTCGGCATGTTTCATGAGGTCGTCTAGATGATCTCCGTGACCTGGGAAACTCACCACGCCGATGCTGGCCGAGACTCGCAACTTGTGCCCCGCCGCCTCAATGGGCTGCTCCAGGGCGTGCAAAATCCGGCGGACGACAGTTTCAGCACGGTCCTCGTCGGTATCAGGGAGCAAAAAAACGAACTCATCACCACCCAGTCGAGCAACCGTATCACTGGCCCGCACGCAACGCCGAAAACGCCGGGCCACCTGCATCAACAATTGGTCGCCAACGGTATGCCCCCAGGTGTCATTGATATATTTAAACCGGTTCAGATCCAGATAAAGCAGCGCGAGTGGACGCTGTTGTCGCTTGGCCAGCGCGATATCCTGCGGAGCTTGCTCCTGCAACAATCGGCGATTGGGAAAACCCGTGAGCGGATCGAAGAATGCCAAGTGGCGGATCCGTGCTTCGTGCGCCCGACGCTCGGTGTTATCGACTAATGTCCCGAATACACCCGACTGACCTGCTAATCGGGTCTTATGACCACGAACCTCGACGTGGCAGGAGGAACCGTCAGCCCGAAGCCCACGAAACTCGTAGTGCAAACAATCGGTCTCCCCATCCACCCGCCGCTCGATATTGTTCTCGACCAGCGAACGGTCTTCCGGCACGACTAAATCCTCGACGCGCATACCGATAATCTCGTCTGGACCGGAATAACCAAAAATATCGGCAAGCCTTGGATTGACATAGGAAAAACAACCATTTTGTATCAAATAGACGCCGAACAGCGCCCGCTCGATCAAATCGACCAGGAAACCTTCGCGCTCGAGCATGCGTAGCGTATCGGCGCTCGAACCCATGTGCCGGCCTCCTTCCTCCCCAGAAACCAGAAAGATGATCCGCCCAGCGTCGGAATGACGCTGGAGGAAAACGGAAAAGCTAAGACGCTTTCTTCAAATCTAGAGGTCGGCTGAGGGCAGTCTTTCTTGACTCATCGCCCTGTTCCCGACAAAGCGCCCGGAAATTCCAAACTATCCGCGTTTTCCGAGTAGTTCGATGGCATATCCGTCCGGGTCCCGAACGAAAGCCAGCACGGTACTGCCCCCTTTCATGGGACCGGCTTCACGGGTCACGTCACCGCCCCGGGAACGAATCGCCTCACATGCCGCATACACGTCGTCCACTTCGATGGCGATGTGGCCATAGGCGTTTCCGAGATCGTATTGATCCGTGTCCCAATTGTGCGTCAACTCCAAGACCGCCTGCTCGGCTTCGTCACCATAACCCACGAAGGCCAGCGTAAATCGACCTGCGGGATAGTCCTTACGGCGGAGCAATCGCATGCCCAGAACTTCGGTATAGAAAGCCAGTGACCGCTCCAGGTCCGTCACTCGAAGCATGGTGTGAAGGATTCGCATCGTCTGACTCCTCAATGGGGGTTGAATCACGAATCATAACCATGAAAACTCGAATGCCAAATCACGCAATGGCTCACACACATACCGTCGTCGCACTGGGTTCGAAACGACCCGAACCGGCACACCAATAAAAAGGGCGGCCCGAGAGCCGCCCTTTTTAACGCATGACATCCATCGGCTATTAGAACGGCAGCATGTTCGCGTCCGGTTCACCCTCAGGAATCGGCATCATGTCCGCGTATTTGGCCAAGTGATGGTCCTTGTCACCGAAATGGGCGTCGATGGCAGCCAGCCGGACAAAATAATGCCCAACTCGCAACTCTTCGGTTTGCCCCATGCCACCGTGCAACTGCACCGCACTTTGGCCGACGAAACGCCCGGCTTTGCCGACCATGTGCTTGAGCGCATGGACATCCAGCTTGGCGTCTTCATGCCCTGCCTGGACTTCCAGGGTAGCCCGGTATAACAAAGAACGCGTCAACTCGGCGTCGACAAACATATCGACGATCCGGTGCTTGACCGTCTGGAAGTTGGCCAGCGGATGACCGAATTGCTCGCGCTGGCTCGTGTACTCGGTCGTATCCTGATAGAGCACCTCCATCATTCCCACAGCCTCCGCACCGAGCGCCAAGATACCGCGATCCACCACCTGCTCAATGACCGAAAGGCCTTCGCCCACCTGGCCCAAAACGTCAGCATTGGTGACTTTGACATTCTCAAAGGTCACTTCGGATGCACGCAAACCATCCACCGTGGGGTAGTCGAGCCGCGAAATCCCCTCGGCATTGGCGTCGACGAGAAAGAGCGTAATCCCGGCCGAATCGGCACGTTCCCCGCTGGTGCGGGTCGTCACGACGATGTAATCGGCCGTGGCCGCATTCATCACGACCGATTTGGTGCCGTTGATCAGGTAACCGCCGCCACTCTCGGATGCTGTGGTGGCCACATCGGCCAGGTCATAGCGGGCCTGTTCCTCTACAAAGGCCACGGTGCCCTTGGCTTTACCCTCGACGATTTCCGGAATGATTTTCTGTTTTTGTGACTCCGTGCCACCGAGTAGCAACGCGTTGCCCATCATGACCACGGTGGGGAAATACGGCTCTAGCACCAAACCCCGGCCGAATTCCTCCATAACCACCATAGTATCGATCAGATTACCGCCGATACCGCCGTACTCTTCTGGAAAGGGTACGCCCAACCATCCGAGCTCGGCATAGGTCTGCCAGTTCTCTTCGCTGTAACCGGGCTTTGGCTTGGCCAATTTACGCCGCGTCGGCAGCTCGTAGTTTTCGCGCACGAACTTTTGAATGCTGTCACGCAGCAACTCTTGTTCTTCCGTGAAAGCAAAATCCATGATTAATTCCTCTGTCTAACATCCTGTCATGGGCTGGTTTGGCTCGGATCAGTCCTTGATATTCAGGACCTTCTTCGCGATGACGTCTTTTTGAACTTCACTGCAACCACCGTAAACGGTCGCGGCGCGGCCATTGAGATACATCATCATGCCCATCTTGGCGAACTTGGGACCGAACTTCTTGAAGCCCCAATTCAGCGAATAGGGTCCACCGGCCTCGATGGTCAGCTCTTGAATTCGCTGCTGCATGATCGTGCCGCGAAGCTTCAAGATCGAGGAAACAGGTCCGGGCTCGCCGGTGCGCTGCGCATCGGACAAACTTCTGAGCTCAGCGATTTCGAGCGCCCGAAGTTCGATCTCCGCCTCGGCGATCTTGGCCCGGTAACCGAGATCGTCCATTAGGTTTTTGTCGCCAACCTTCACCGTCTGGGCGTTGCGCTTCAGCTTGTCAAGTGCAACGAGCGAACGGGAGATACCGGCGATGGCGCTGCGTTCATGCTGTAACAAGCCTTTCGCGTAGGTCCAACCTTTACCTTCTTCACCAACCCGGTTTTCAACCGGAACTTCGACGTTGTCGAAAAACACTTGGTTCACATGGTGACTGCCGCCGAGGGTATAGATCGGCTTCACGGTAATCCCGGGCGTTTTCATGTTGATTAGCAAGAAAGTAATTCCTTCCTGCTTAACGCCCGTGCTTTGAGTGCGGGTCAAACAGAACATCCAATCGGCCATGTGCCCCATGGTGGTCCAGATTTTGGTCCCGTTGACGACATACTGAGACCCGTCCTCGGACAGTTCCGCTTTGGTCTTCAAAGAAGCCAGATCGGAACCGGCGCCCGGCTCGGAATATCCTTGGCACCAATTGACTTTGTGGTCACGAATATCCGGTAAAAACCGCTCTTGTTGTTCTTGGCTGCCGTATTTCATCAGGATGGGAGCCAACATGACTTGACCGAACGGCAAAACCGGCGGCAGGTTCTCTTTAGAAGTTTCTTTATCCCAAATATAGTGCTGGGTGGGGGTCCAGCCTGGCCCGCCAAACTCCGGCGACCAACGCGGCACATCCCAACCGCCTTTGGCTTTTAGGGCATCGAACCATTGCTTGCGTTTTGACCAAATCTCATTCCCTTTCGGCAGATGCTCAGCCAGAAACTGGCGCACCTCCTGCTGGAATGACTTTTCTTCCGCCGTGAACTCGAAGTCCATCGATAGTCCTCCTTGACATGAAATATCATTTTCCGGGTCCATGTCGTTTCGGCTCGTCAGGCCGACATTTGCCCGAAAAGTGCCCTAGATTAACTGATTCGCCGACAGCAACATAGGTTTTGGCCGAGCACTTCACTCAATCAGGAGACAAAATCCAGGACATTCTCCAGCGGAAGAACGCCGAGAGCTAGCGTGCCTGCGCCTCCAAGGCCTCACGCTGGCGCTGATCGGCCTGCTCCAGCACGTCATTGAGGTCTTGCGCGCGCTGCAATGGCGTCGATCGTTCATCCACCGCCGAATCCGCACCGACGGAATCATGATCCGCACAGGCACCGAGCACGAGCGTGAACAACGCAATGACGAACCAACCGGCTAGACGAGCCATTCCCAACATCCCCCTCTCTTGAACAGAAAGGGGCGCATCGTGCGCCCCTACAATCAACCCGTCCCATTCACAAAGCGGAATAGTGAGTCCGATAACACATCCAGGTCACGGCGTGGGCGTAGCCAGGCGCCGCCAGAACTCGGACATGCCCGAGAGCACTTGACCGAGATCCTCAATTTGGTCACCGACATCCCACATGGCTCGCGCACGGGCCCAGCAAACACCCGTTTGACTTGCGCAGGTACCCGCGATGTCTGTGGCTAAGCCGTCAGCCCAGTCACGACCGGCAAATACTCGCGAAGCCAGGTCACCCAACGCGTCGGCACGGGATCCCGAAATCAACTGCAGCGCCAAATCGACCCGGTACAACACCTCCTCCATTGAAGGGCCGTACTGGCCCGATACATCCCGAAGCTCCAGATCGTCTAATGCATCCATTTCGGCATGGACAGGGGCCCAGAATAGGTATAGGAAGGAAGCCAAAATAATCGAAGCTAGTCTCATAATCTCATCTCTCACGGTTGGGGGGTTAAGTGAGGCATACGCATCAAGCTATCGGCGAAGGGAAAAGACTCTTTAACCACGCTAAACGCAAACTCTTTGGTTTGGTTTCTTCGGTGGGAAGAACTGAGGTTCGCCACGCACCTGGGTGGGTGCTGGGAAAATTCATCCAAAGATGGCAACATCATCGCAATATGCTTATATAGCGTGGGAAAGCTCGTCGGCATGATTGCCAACGCACTTTTTGATCCAGTGCCAGCCCCCAACATGAACAACGACCTACAACAGATTACCGATACAACAGCCGACAATAACGGCGGCACATGGGGCTTATTGCTTCTGGCCACTGGCTTGGCCCTTCCCGTTTTCACGCCTTATGTATTGCCGGTGACAGGCGTTTTAGTCTTTGCGCTGTTAACCGGGTTGCTGGGCAGCTTGTTTGCCTTTTTTTGGATCGGTTACCTCAATGACACCTCAATGCGGGCGTTGCCACTGGGTCGTCTCGCACTTCAGTTGGCCGGCAGTCTTTTAACGTTTGGCGTGGCGTTTGCGTGGTGGTTCGGACCACTAGGTCCCATGCACCCCATACCCAACGAGTTCGAGAGCAACTTTCGTATCCACGGCCCTATCGGTCTCGACGACGACGGCGGACTGGCGTCGCAACTCCGGCGTGACGAGATTCCGGCTTATGCAGCAACCGACGATTCACCAGCGGAAGGGCAATCCGCACCATCCAATCAACTTGGAGCGGAAGCGATTCACCAAGCGCTTGCCAGAAGGGGGGTCCCTGCCAGCGCAGCATCGACCTTGACGGCCGCACTGAGAGATCCCCAGCTTTCACCGGAGCAATTGTCCGGACGGATAGACGAGTTCGCGACCCAGTATGACCGTGTGCGCACACGCATTCTTGAAACGCCGGAATACGGCACCAACACGGAGCAACTAAGGCTAGCTGCCATCGGAGCCGCCGACCGGGGAGAGCTGGTCCTTGCGCAGTCACTATTACAAGAAGCCAGTCGCCCTGGATCGGAAACAGCTGGCATTGATCGTGCTGGCAAACCCACGACCAACTCTATCAAGCAAGCCGAGATTGTCGAGTCGACATCCTCAATCAGCCAGACGGAACCGTCGGCCAACTCGCGTATCACCCCACCCCTGGGTGTCGGTGGGTTCTTACGAGTTAACGACCCCGCGACTCCAGCATCGGCGGAAGTTCTGGTAGACGTCACACCACCACCGGCAACTTCGCCGTCCGTGCCGGCGGATACGGGGTTCGATGCCAACATCCTCGGCGCGTTGCCGCCGATTGTCAGCGCGCTAGTAACCAATGCACTGCTTTCCCCTGGTGGGGAGAACATCACTGGCAGGATCGTCAATGCAGGCGCGGACGCCACGACGATTGCCGTGCCAGCAACGCTGAACCAAATGAGTATGTCGCTGCTGCAACAAGGCGCCCTGAGTGATGCAGAAGCCATGGCCACACGCAGCTTGGAGGTCAGCCGAACGCGCTCCGACGACATCTCAGACAATGACGTCAATGCATTGAATCTGCTTGCCGCGATTTACCGCGAACAAGGGCGACCCGAGTTGGCGCGAGCCGTCCTATTCGGCACATTGGATACTCTGGTTTCGGCGAACCGAACCGGTAGCTCTGCCTACGCCGTTACCACCGCCAATCTGGCAACCCCCTTTGCGGACACCGGCCAGCGAGACGTGGCAGAAACCCTTCTGCGACAGAGCAGCGCGCAGTTGAAAGGCATCTCAGATGTGGATCCACAAATCCCGGCCACCGTGCTGAACAACTTGGCCCTGGTGCTTCAGCAATCCGGACGATTGGACGAAGCGCAGACGGTTCAGCGTGAGGCCGTCGACACCTTGGCCAGCGCAGGCGGCAACCCCCAAATCCTGGCGCGTTTACTGGCCAATCTCGCGGAGATCTATCGTCAACAACAACTTAGTGAGGCCGAACCCCTTCTTTTACAAGCACTCGCCCTAGCAGAAGATACCTGGGGACCCGGTCATCCCGAAACGGCCAGCATTTTGCTTAATCTCGCGAGTTTCCGTCGTGATCAAGGCGAAACACAACAAGCACTGCCACTCTACCGACGCGCCCTCGAAATTTGGGACGCCAATCTGATACCCGAACACCCGAAAATCGCGCTGGCGCTTTACAATCTCGCCACCACACCCGGTCCAGAATCCGATCTTGACCCCGAGTCTTCGAGTCGACTGCGTCAGTGGCTGGGCGGATTTGAGGAAGGCGAAGAACCGACCGAACCTCTGCTCGCCAAGCTCTGGAGACGCTTGAACGCCTCGGTCCAGATCGAAAACAAGAAACCGGACCAGAGAGATCCCACACCCACCGACACAGATTTACAACTTCTTGCCTCGCCATTGTCGACGACACCCCCAGCCGGGGTGGTCGATACCCCTCCCAGTTGACTTCGTATTGAAGAAAACCGGGCTCCGTGCCGATAAGGCGGTCATGCGTTAGCTCGGTCTTTCCACGACCGGGGTGTCATTCAGCCGTCGGTCCTTAAGTATAACGATGAGCCAAGCCTATCTCGCCCGACAACCGATATTCGACAGCCAACTGAACGTGCTCTATTACGAGCTCTTGTACCGTCATATGGTGGCTGACACCGCCGTGATTGACGATGACGACGAGGCAACCGCTGAGCTGCTGAACACCGCGATGGTGGAAATCGGCCTGGAAAACCTCACCAACAACCGCCAAGCGTTCATTAATCTGAGCCGCAACTACATCCTTGGCAAATGGCCTGTGCCCCTGGACGCCAAGCGCATCGGTCTCGAAATCGCCTATGACATGACCTTTGATAAAGAGCTGTTGGATGCGGTCAGAGGACTGAAGTCCAAGGGCTTTACGATCACACTGGATGGATTTGAGTACAGCCCTTCACTGGACGCCATTTTGAAGTTGGTGGATATCGTGAAGCTGGATGTTCAGCAACTCGGGCGCGAAGGGACCGTAGCTCAGTATCGAATTTTACGCCGCCTTCCCCTCAAGGTGGCGGCGAAGAAGGTAGAGAGCAAAAGAGACTTTCGGCTCTTTCGCGAGCTGGGCTTCGACTATTTCCAAGGCTTCTTCTTCGCCCATCCAACGGTTGTAGCCGCCCGTAAACTCGCTCCCAACCAGATCAACACCATGCAACTGTTGGCGAAGGTGCAGGATCCCGGGGTGTCGGTCGACGAGTTGGAAGAAATTATCAGCCACGACGTCGCGCTCAGCGTCAAGTTACTGAAATACATCAACTCCGCGTTCTTCGGGCTCCCGCGAGAGTTTGAATCCATTCGTCAAGCAATCGTCTACTTGGGACTCAAACCGCTGAAAACATGGGTGAGTCTGATCATCATGTCCGGCGTTGAAGACCAGCCGGTGGAACTGATGCGGCTTTCGCTGGTACGGGCCAAGATGTGCGAGACACTGGCCGGTACTATGGGCGACGCGGAACCGCAAAAGTATTTTCTGGCAGGACTGTTCTCCGCGCTCGATACTTTGCTCGGCGTGCCGATGCTGAAGATTCTCGAGTCACTTCCGCTAAGCGAAGGCGTTCAAAAGGCCTTACTCAATCGTGAAGGCCCCATTGGCCATGTCTTGCAGTGCGTGGTCGATCACGAACGCGGTGGCTGGGATGGCGACACCTACGAAGAAATCGATCCCGAATCCGTCACCCGTTCATACACCGCTGCCGTCGGTTGGGCTGACGATGCCCTTCGCGTCGTTAGGGCATTGTGACACTTTGGCTTTCACCCCAGACGGTTGACCGCAACTTCCTTCGGATAAACATTTCCTAAACTCGCAACCGTTCCGGTTCGAACACGACGAACGCTCGCCGACTACCCCAACGCCGCTGGCCTCACCGTAAGCCGAATCATGAAGCCCTCGGCCTTGCCGATATCGCTGGATTATGGGGCAGCATGCGCCCATTCCATTGTGATATTCTTCTTCGTCTTTCTGATCCATCGGCATGCCTGAATAGCGAGGAGATTCATGAACATCGACTATTCCCAAGAGGAGTTGGAGTTCCAACAAGAAGTTCGGACGTGGTTCGCAGAAAACACGCCACCGGAACTGAAACACAAAACCGAAACCGGCGTGATGCTGACCAAAGACGAAATCGTCGCGTGGCAGCGCACTCTCAACGAGAAAGGCTGGCTGGTCACGGGATGGCCGGAACAATACGGCGGCCCGGGCTGGACCGCCACCCAACGTTATATATTTGACTCAGAGCGGGCACGCGCCAACGCACCGATCGGCCTGTCGATGGGTATCGTGATGTTGGGACCCGTGCTGATGGCTTTCGGTACCAAAGAACAAAAGGAAACCTACCTGCCCCGGATTCGCACCTGTGACGATTGGTGGTGCCAAGGCTATTCCGAGCCGGGCGCGGGATCAGACCTGGCAAGCCTCAAAACATCCGCGGTTCTGGACGGCGACCACTATGTGGTCAACGGTTCCAAGATCTGGACGACCTATGGACACTGGGCCAATAGGATGTTCTGCCTGGTCCGCACCAGCACAGAAGGCAAAAAGCAGGAAGGTATCTCGTTCTTGCTGATCGACATGGACACCCCTGGACTGGAAGTCCAGCCCATCATCTCCATTGACGGCGAACACCACCTGAACCAGACGTTCTTTGAAGACGTCCGAGTTCCAAAGGAAAATTTGGTGGGCAAAGAGGGTCAAGGTTGGACGATCGCCAAATACCTCCTGACCCACGAGCGCACGACTATCGCCGGTGTTGCCGACTCCAAGGTCCATCTCTCCAATCTCCGCGCCATGGCCCGGAAAAACACCAGTAACGGTCAGCCGCTGATCGAAGATCCGCAAATGCAGATTAAATTAGCCAAAGCGGAGATCGATCTACTGGCTTTGGAATACACGAACTTTCGTACCCTGGCCGCAACAGCGGCAGGCAAAGCACCCGGCCCGGAATCATCCCTGTTAAAACTCTCCGGCACGGAAATCCAACAGAATCTGGCCGAACTCGGCGTCGATATCTCCGGTCACTACGCGTGGCCATGGCAGACCGACAGCAAAGTCGGACCCGAGGAACTGGCCCACACCATGCAGCGCTATTGCTTCTCACGAGCTGCCACGATCTATGGTGGCAGCGACGAGGTGCAAAAAAACGTGCTCGCCAAAATGATGCTCGGCCTGAACTTCAAGTAAGGATGCTTTGCGATGGATTTTAATCTCTCCGACGAACAGAAAATGATTCGTGATGCGGTCGAAAAATTCGTCCGCAATGATTATGCGTTCGATGCTCGCCGAAAGATCGTCGACTCCAAAGACGGTTTCAGCCGAGACATCTGGCAGCAGTTTGCTGAGTTCGGATGGCTGGGTGTCGCCCTGCCTGAAGAGTATGGCGGCTTCGATGGCAGCATGATCGAAACCATGCAAGTCATGGAACCCTTCGGCAGCGCCATGGTGGTGGAGCCCTACTTGAGTACGGCGGTCCTGGGCGGAAACGCCATCAACTTGGCTGGAACAGCCGAACAAAAGCAAGCGCTATTGCCTCAATTGATTGCCGGCGAGCTGATTCTTGCGTTGGCCTACCACGAAGAAGGCAGCCGCTACAATCTGGCCGACGTGAACGCCAAAGCCGAGAAAACGGGCAACGGTTACACCATCACCGGCGGAAAGAGCGTGGTGTTGGCGGCCCCCTGGGCCGACAAGTTCATCGTCAGCGCCCGAACCAGTGGTAGCCCCTTGAGTGAAGACGGTATCTCGCTGTTTCTGATCGATGCCAAGGCCACCGGTGTGTCGGTCACACCCTACAAAACCATGGACGGATCTTGTGGCGGGAACGTCCGTCTCGAGGGAGTGCAGGTCGACAGTGGCGCCTTGTTGGGCACGGAAGGCCAAGGCTTATCCGTACTGGAGGCCGTTGTCGACATGGGAACCGCTGCGGCTTGCGCAGAGGCTCTGGGCGCCATGCAGTCGGCCTACCAGAAAACGCTGGAATACGTCAAAACCCGCAAACAGTTCGGTGTGCCCATCGGTTCGTTCCAAGTACTCCAGCACCGGTTGGTCGACATGTTCTCGGCCGTGGAGATGAGCCGATCCATCAGTTACATGGTAGCCATGCGCGCGGCAAGTAACGATCCCGTCGAGCGCAAGAAAGCCGTGTCCGCCGCAAAGGCCTATATGGGAGACAAAGCGCGTTTCGTCGCTCAGCAATCCGTCCAAATCCACGGTGGCGTGGGTATGACAGAAGAGCTGGATATTGGTCACTATTTCCGGCGCTTAACCATGTTCGGCCAACTGTTCGGTAGCACGGACCATCATCTGCAACGCTTCGCTGATCTTAGCGAATAAGCGTGAATCGATAGACGGGCGTGGGGATATCAGCCCACGCCCGTTTTTTAGCCAGTCGGCCGTTGAGCTGGCCGCCGAATACGATAGACACTATTCAAAGCAGCGAACACGCTTACCTGACGAGTGGGTCGATCTTTCTTCCGCCCCGTTAAGTTTGCGAACTTTGTGTCACAATAAAACCAACGATTGTCTCTAGGCTTTCTACTCAAGAAGGTCCCCCGGCCGCCGATCTTAGATAAGTGGGCATATCAAGTTCTCGTCGCAGCCTTCCGATTGCCCTCCACAGATATGGTCAAAACGAAAGTGCTCAATCGAATCCGCATACGTGTTCTGGTCATGGGTTTGATACTTTCCGGGATCGTCATTGCTGCCCAGCACGATGAGCTATCTGACGGCATCGAACGAACCGATTCGATGGGATGTTGCCTGCGCGCAGAACACACCGTATCGCCGACCCCGCAAGCCCCCGCTGACTTCCGATGGGGTTTGGTCGCCTATCATGTCGCGTTTCCCAGCTACGACTTGCGTCCCGAAGATTTCGCCCTGATTGCCGCCAACGGCATTGGATGGCTCAGCGTGGATTTCGCCTGGGCAAAAATCGAGCCGATTCAAAACGGCGGTTATGACTTCTCATATTTCGACATGATCGTGGCGGAAGCCGAACGACATGGCATCGAGGTCATGGCGAAGCTTGGCTCCGGCTACAACGGCAATCGCCCCATAGCCCCGGCCTGGACCCGCACCCTGGAACCCGGGGCGTACATCAGTGAACTAAAGGATTACACCGAAGCCACCGTGAGCCGTTACCGGGATCACATCAAATCATGGTCGCTGGAGAACGAACTCAACATCCCCAACGTCCATACCGTGATCGGCTGGCGAAACGGTATTTGGTTACCAAGTCATATCGATCAAATCATGGTGACGCTGTCGGAAACCGTGCGGGCGCTCGACCCGACAGCAGAAATCGTGATCAGCGTAACGCCGTTGACGAACTACGAACGATCCATTGAGCGGATGTCGCAACTCATCGATTATGACACGGTCGGCGTCCACACTTATCCGGCTGGCTTCATCCCCGAACCCGGTTTGGCTAAGAACGTCATCGGTCAAATCGAGCGCGCTCAACAAGCCAGCGGCGGCCGCGAGGTCATTATTCTCGAAACGGGTTTTCATACCGAGGGCGGCGACTGGAACGTTCACGCGCAAGCCGAATACATCGAAGCGATGACCCGCGCCACGATTCGCGCCGGTGCTAAAGGAATCTTCTTCTACCAACTGCTGGACAGTCCAGAGGAAACTGGTCGGGAGCGATTCTTCGGCTTACTCACGGCCGAGCGAGAACCCAAGCCCGGTTGGTATCGCTACGGATCGGTCATTGAAAACCATCGCGCGCGAGAGGCGCTAACCTGGAATTAACACGCCCAGACCAGCCTAGTCTAGCAATCCGGTATCGGAAACTATCGTGTTTCCCGGTACACGCCGGCCCCTAGGTAGAGCGCAACACCGCCGAGTAGTGCGACTAGGGATAGGAGATGTCCTTCCGCGGTGACGAGTCGATGCCCCATGACACTCAAGTCAATCCCCACACCAAAGCGAACTGCCATTTCAAGCACCGAAACGGGAAGCCATCTAGACAAGGCAAAGAAAATCCAATCGCCTATCAAATAAAACAAAGGTAAAACCCCAAACCACAGCAGGCAAGCTATCGCCCGAGTGAATCGACTGCGATGGGGGCCGACTGGCGGGGGCGACCAAATCGCCACCAAAACTGCTACAACCACCGCCGGGGTGAGAAAAGATGTGACCAACCCGAGTGCCGGGCCGGAAATCGTGGCGCCGAAAAAAACCACATCGATTCGCAGGCGGCTCAATCCGATCAACGATGGAAAACGATGAGCCAACAAGAACAAGTCGCCAGCCAACGCCGCCGCAAATACCAACGGTGTCAGGAACACCATTACCCAAGCGCGCAAATCATGATCCCCCAATAATTGCATGGCATGGTGGCAGAGCGACTCCAGTATGCCACGGCTTCTCACCCAAATTCCCAGAACCTTGCCCACAACCAAGAACCGTCGTTTCCCCGGTGAGCGACTTTGGACTACACTTCTGGCGCTCGGTTATATCTTCAAATTCTTAATTAACCAGAAGGAGACGGGAAATGACTGCTTCGGCTACCGCCATACTCGGATACGCGGGCTGGATGCTGCTCTTACTGGTTCTTGTCGTTGTTATGAGAACCGTCATCTCTCAGCGCACCGAAAAACAAGTTAACGAATTTTCACCTGGTGGCGAAGACGTACCGGGGTTCGGGCATCGTGTCACCCGCGCCCACTTAAACTGTGTGGAGAACATTGGGCCCTTCATTGCGATCATCGTCGCAGCTTACCTCAGCGATCAACTGGCGGTCACCGACCAACTGGCCATGTGGGTACTGTATGCACGAATTGCTCAATCGGTCGTTCACTTGATATCGACGGCACTACCGATGGTGATGATTCGCGGCACTTTGCTTCTCGTTCAGATCGCGCTTCAAGGATGGATGATCTTCCAACTGGCTTTCTGACGCCCCACCTGACAACGCACTGGTACCAAAAAACGATCAAGCAAAATAAGAAAGGCCCCTGGGCAAGGGGCCTAACTGAATCTGCAAGCTGGGAATCACGCCTATCAACAGGGGGTCATCCGACAGAGCTTTATTGCATTATGGGTGCTCGTGCTTTGCTTCGTGAACGGAGTATGCTGTCTCATTACGATGTCTTCACAACTTAAGTAGATGCACAATGCGTACCAAAGTTCAATTTCAGCACAGAATTCAGCTATGAGGTTGATTTTAAAAACCCTCGTCTATGAACATTCGATTCCGACAACTTTCATCGAGCCAAACTGACCACCCGTTGCGTCAACTCGGTGACGCTGAGCGTCAACAAGTGACGGCATCGGCTTGGCGCTCCTCGCGACTCACAATCCGATATAGGCCCTTATTCCGGACAAACCATTTTTCCGCCTCCACGGCAACGAAAATGACCAATGGCAAAGTGAAACACACCGCCAGTTCCGTGAGCGTTAACGGTGCCGTATGGAAAATTTCGTTCAAGGCCGGAATATAAATCACGGATAGCTGCAAGCCCACCGTGAGCAACACGGCACCCAGCAGGGACGGATTTGAGAATAATCCCAAAGTGATTAACGAATCTCGCTCCGAACGGATCACCAAAACGTGTACCAATTGGGAAAACGTCAAGACAGTGAACACCACCGTTTGCCATTGCGGCGACCCACTGTGATATGCCCAGGCCTGAGAACCGATCGATAGAACACCAATAAGCAAGCCGACCCAGATGATGTGCTGCCAAATGCCATAGGCGAAGACAGTTTCGTTAGGTGATCTCGGCGGCCGCCTCATAATTCCCCGCTCCTGCGGCTCCGCAGCCAGCGCCAATCCGGGCAAACCGTCGGTTACCAGGTTGATCCATAAAATCTGAATCGGTAACAAGGGAATCGGTAAGCCCAAAAACGGTGCCAGGAACAGCGTCCAAATTTCACCGGAGTTGCTGGTCATCGTGTATTTGATGAATTTTCGGATGTTGTCAAATATCCGACGACCCTCCCGAACGGCCGTCACGATGGTTGTAAAGTTGTCGTCGAGCAACACCATCTCGGCCGCTTCACGCGCCACATCCGTACCTTTCTGGCCCATGGCTACACCGATTGCCGCGCGCTTGAGCGCGGGGGCGTCATTGACCCCGTCACCGGTCATAGCGACATACTCGCCTTGCGACTCCAACGCATCGACGATGGCGATTTTTTGCTCCGGCGACATGCGCGCGTACACTTGAACGTGCGTCACCCGTTGGGTGAATTCTTCAGGCGTCAACTTGGCCAGCTCCGCGCCCGTCATGACCTCGCCGTCGTGATCCATAATCCCCAAACGATGCGCGATCGCCCGAGCCGTCCCCGGATGATCCCCGGTGATCATGACCGGTGTGATACCCGCCGTCAGGCAATCCTGAACGGCCTGCGCCACACCTTCGCGTGGCGGATCAATCAAGCCGACCAGCCCCAGAAAACTCAACTGGCCTTCCACAGATTCGGAGATCAACTCGCTCGGCTGATCATTGAACAAACGCTGCGCGTACGCCAACACCCGATATCCTTGGTCGGCCATCGACTCGGCCTGGGCGAGGATACCTTCAGCGTCCAGTGGTTGCGGCCCGGAATCCGCCAGGCGATCGCGACAACGTCCAACGATCTGTTCCGGGGCCCCTTTAGTGTAGGCCACAAAGTGATCGTCAACGCGATGGATCGTGGTCATCATTTGCCGATCAGAATCGAAGGCCAAAACGGCAACCTGGGGGAACATTTCCAACAACGCCGCCTTGTCATAGTGGGCGAGTTTGGCGGCTTCGAATAGCGCAACCTCGGTAGGATCACCGACGATCTCACCGGACTGCCCGGCCTCGATTTCGCTGTTAAGCGCCATCGCTCGGCCGAAATGCGTCCACCGGCCAACGTCAGCGACCGATTCCGGCAACTCACCGCGTTGCTCACCTTCCGACCAGAGCATCTCGGTGCGCATGCGATTCTCGGTGAGGGTGCCGGTCTTGTCCGCACAAATGTAGGTCACAGAGCCGAGTGTCTCGACCGCCGGCAAGCGACGAACCAGCGCCTGACGGCGAACCATTTTGGCCGCACCGAATGCCAGCGCGACAGTGACCACCGCAGGCAGCGCTTCCGGAATGGCGGCCACCGCAAGACTGACCGCCGTTAAAAACATGAGCGTCGCCGACTCCCCCCGTAAAACTCCGGTGACGAAAATCACCACGCAAATACCCAGCACGGCAATGGCCAGCCGGCGTCCGAATACCGCGAGACGCTGTTGCAACGGCGTGCGTCCGCCAGCAGCCCCGCCCAACAACGTGGCCACCCGCCCCAGTTCGGTCTGCATCGCCGTGGCAACGACCAAACCCCGAGCCCGACCGCGGGTCACGACGGTGCCCTTGTAGGTCATATTGCGTCGATCGCCGACGGGTAAGTCCGCTGTCGACAGTGTCTCTACTCGCTTTCCGACAGTCTGGGATTCGCCAGTCAGGGCCGATTCATCAACTTCCAGATCTCCCGACTCGAAAAGACGAATATCCGCAGGCACCACATCGCCCGCAACCATCTCGACGATATCTCCGGGTACCAGACCAACGGCTGGCAGCGTTTGCCATGAACCATCCCGCATGACCCTCGCTTCCGGCGCCGCGAGCCGCTTGAGCGCCGCCACGGCCCGCTCGGCACGATATTCCTGCGCGGCACCGATGATGGCGTTCAGTAACACAATGACGACGATCGCAATGGTGTCTTCCGGTTCACCCACCAGACCGGAGACGACGGCTGCGGCGATCAGCACCATAATCATGAAGTCGGCAAACTGACTGAGAAGTATCCGGACGGGCCCGCGGCCGCCGGTCTCTCGAATTTCATTGCTGCCGAATTCTTGCAGACGTTCTTCGACCCTCGCGCTCGGCAATCCGGTGGCCGGATCAACCTGCCAATGTTGCTGAACCGCTTCCACACCGCGGGTATGCCAAGGATGATTTTTCGTCGTTTTCTCGCTCACCATTACTTAGCTCTCCGTCCGGGTAACTGAGAAAGGGCGTTGCCAGCCTCAGGAAGTAAACCAGTAGACCAAAAGCGCGGTAAAAATCGCTACCGTCACTGTCTGTAGTCCACTCCATAACCAGAACCGACCGCTCACCCTTCCGAGGTACACACCGAGCAAGAACAAACAGCAAAACGCCAACCCAATAGCGGCAGGGATGGCAGCGTTTCCGGACAACAGCCCCACGCGCGCCAATGCCAACGGGGAAATAATTACGACGGCCAGCGAAAAAGGCGCTAAACCGTTGATCAAAGAAATTAGAACGGGGACCACTCGGGCGGCATCGCCGTGTGGAGTACCGGAAAGATCCATCGCCATGGCACGCTCGAGCTCCATCAACGCCCGCCGCCGCTCCGATGTTTCGGCGATATAGGCGCTAGTCAGCCCACTCATGCCCAAAGCGATCGCGGCGCCGAGACACGCGCTGAGAACAACGCCCACCGGCGTTTCGTCTGCGGCATAAAATCCCATAAGCACGCCCAACGTGGTCAAAGCACCGTCAAATCCATTCACCACGAAATAGCGGCGTGCGATACCTTGCGCGCGGGCCAACCGCAGCCAGTAGCGAAATCGAGCGGGAACCAAGCTCATCTCATACCGATTGGGAAGTGGCTAGCCTTCCCGACCGTCAACCTCCACTTCGTCGACACTGTGCAACGAACCGCCGAGTTGGGCGATCGACTCGAACAGGCGACCCACGGGAATATCCCGGCCCTCCACAGTGACCAGTAGCGTCTCGGTTTTCTCATCCATCTCAACCATGTTGAGTCGAATCAGCACGCCGGGAACGTGCTCGGAAAGTTCGGCCGCGAACTCTACTAACGTGGGATGATGGGGTTTTAAAATATCCAATACAACACGAGTGATGGCAGGCATTACGAGATGTTCCTCATCCAATCATCCTGACCCCATTATGAAAGAAGAAATTGGATATCCCGTGACGGAAGTCAATGACCTGATACCCAGGGAGCGATGGGCGCAAGAGTTCGACCGGCGGGTCGGCGTTCCCTCGTCGCCTCCTGTCGCAAAACAGGATTCGATAGCAGGAAAGGAGGAAATACGGGCGCAGAAGTACCCGAACGGCGCACCCGCGAACGCTGCATGACCATGCGATGGCGCACGAGAAGTGTTACGCGCATTCCGCGAGTACCAAGCACGAACCCGCCGTCATTAGAACGACGGTGGTAACGGACGGGTTGGGAGCGGCCGCGCATCACGCGACCGCTCTCGTCCATTGTCGCGCGGTGCGGCGAGTACCTCCGCTAGGCGAGTTTGCGCAGGCTGCTATTGTCGTTCTCACCGACAAACTCAAGAATCTCAGCTGCTGCCCGGCGATAGCCACCCGCGGCTCTTAGACTCTCACCGAACGCTTCGGCATTTTTCGCGTATTGCGGTTCTTGCAGCAGCCCATCGACGGATTGCCGCAGCGATTTGACGCTCACTTTGTGACGGGGAAGAACAACGCCGGCACCATTTTTACGGACCCGGCGCGCATTGAATTCCTGCTCCACTTGCTGGGGCACCATCACCATGGGAACATTGAAATACAAGCTTTCGTTGATGCTATTCATACCCGCATGGGTCACGAACGCATCGGCACGCTTGAGCACCTCCAGCTGCGGGACGCGATTACGTACCGTAAAGTTGGAGGGAATCTCCCCCAAATCGTCCACGTCGGTGTTTCGGCCCACAGACATCACAACGTGATATGGCGCGCCCTCGAATGCCTTGAGACATTGTCGATAAAAATCGGCGCGCATATTGTGAACAGTACCCAGCGATATATAAACCAGCCGCTCCCCCACCGTGTTCGGCAAATTCAGGTCGACATTATCCCGACCTTCGGGAATGGATGCGCCGACCAGTTTGTAGTTTGGCTTGAGACGGTTGCTGAATGGCTGATACTTCGGTGAGAGGAAAACGATATTGAGATCACCCTCGTTGGCGAAAATATCGAAGGCATGATGGACAATGTTCCGGTAGGGAAGCCCCACACTGGCCAACATATCCATCAAACGCCGACGAGCTTCCACCACCTTCGGAACCGCCAGCACCAGCTCTTTCGCCACATGGGCACCCAACGGCAAGTCCGCGATCAGCAGCAAGGGGGTGCTAACCACGGTGGTAATAATGCATATACCCGGCACACCCAATCGTTGCGCCAGATATTTGCCGTAAAGGCAACACGAATCGTAGATGATGTAATCCGGCTTATCGTCATCCAGCTGTTTCGCCAATCCAACAACGGAGGCCTCAGCCAGCTCTAACAGGGTAAACGCCGCACCAATGAGTTCGGCCGCCGCCTGCGCATTGTGATGATAATCAAAGTACGGTTGATAGTTGCGGAAAACGGCGCCTCGCGATTCAATCGCGGATCGACTGTCCTCACCGGCGTAGTAAATCACCTGTTCGCCGCGCTTGACCAATTCGGACACCAACCCCAAGCTCGGATTGATATGGCCCACTGCCCCGGGGAGATTAAAAAATACCGCTTTACCCATGACTGTACCCTTGCGTTATAGAATTGCTTTCGCCAAAAGGCGACCGCTCTCCCCCTTGCACCCCCATCAGTTGTGATGGCATCGCCAACGGACCCACGGCCCACTGCTGACTCCTCGATCAATGGAGCCAGACGAGACGATGTACGGTATGTTGAATGTCGGCTTCGTAAAACTCGACTTTATAGTGGCTGTCAAATGTGACCATTTTTCAAGCATGGGGCGCTTACTGAAGCGCCCGTCGCCGCACGGTGAATTTCCTACGCCGACGCTTCAATCCTTTTCTCGAATCTTATCGGCGCAACCCGGCTGTTTTTATCAAACCCTTGACAGTATATATCAGCCCGCATTTTCAAGGCGCACGTCTACTTGACCGATATTAAGATATGAGGGTTCCGCGAGAACGGACGTGGATTTCACGCGTGCAGTTACCACCGACCCAATGTGAGGCGATTAGAGCTCGCTGCGGCATAATCGACATTGAATGCGAGCGGTTTTGAGAAGGAGGGACGAGATGCCTTCGAACTTCGATTTCGCGAATACCACACTGAAACCACTCACGCCGAGAGATATTGGTTTTCTCATGGCCCACTTTCCGCGATCACGTACAGACGCTTCGGAAACGGCGGTGATTGCAGATCAGTTCCCCAATACGCTGGAAACACTTCTCGAGAGTAACTTCGTGGCCCACGCCATACTGGATGAACAGTCGGCGTTACTCAACGTTTCCCCGTTTTTGTTTTTCAACGTGCTACTTCGGCAAACCCTCACGGATCATCGCGACAAAGAGCGGCGCAAGATCGTGAATTATCTAGCCCAGACCCTCACCGTATTCATCGACACCGAACGAATGCTCAGCCCGTCAGCGATTGCACCTCGACAGCAATACATCACCCAGATGATCCAAACAGCCCAGCAGTCGTCCCCCCACGAGCGATTCCGAATTCATGTCCATATCGGTAACTACGCCTTGTTTCTGACCAGTGTGTTTCCCGATTGGATCGCCCATACCCATCGTTTTCACAAACGGGTCATTGATCGCCGATTCTATATCGACTTTGGTCGCGCCTATTACGCCGAAGCCGCGAACCATTCGCTGGCCCGAATCTACGGCTTGGAGAAGGTACTTCAGCAACTGGCGAGGCTGTTCGATCACTACATGCGTGAGCTCAACCGTCTCTCGGAAAACTACTTCCACACGCATTAGGGAGTAGCAATCTGACGAATCATTATGAGCGTCAGAAGTAGAAACTTAAAAGCGGACAAAAAAAGACCCCTGTTTATCAGGGGTCAACTCCTTGTATCGGCGCCTCCCCAAAGACGCCGGTTTTTATTATACGGAATGTCAGAAGGCCTTTGTTGTTATGGTGAGACCCATGCCACGGTACGTTTTGGCTAGCGACTCGGTGATGTCTCGGGAATGGTATTGCAGATCGCGTGCCAGTTTTTCGACACCCAATGACGCGCATATCTTGTATAATAAAAACAGTAATATAGGATTATTCGCGAGTCGACTCGAAGATACAGAAAGGCAATCAGAACGATTGTGTTGATACCGGACGGCAATAAGTGACGCGGCTCGTCAGCCTTTCGTCTGCGCGCTGACCTCAATCGGACACCGAACGATGGTCAATGCACGTACTCAGAGCTGACAGGCACGCTCCGCGACCCAGTCAACCGCTGCGGAGATATCGTCAAGCAATACTGCCCCATCGACCAACTGACTCGCGTCGGCTGGCCGGAACTTTCCGGTTCGAACAAGTATCGCCTGCAAACCAGCGCCCAACGCCCCCAAAACGTCGCTCTCCAAATCATCCCCCACCATCACGACCTCTCCCGGCTCGCATCCGATGGCGGCGCAGGCGGAATGAAAAAGCGTTGCCGAGGGCTTACCAAAGACCTCGGCCTGAGTCCCAGTGGCAAATTCAAGTGCCGCGACAAAAGGTCCGACATCCAGACTCAGACCCGCCGCTTCTCGGAAGTAACGGTTTGTTCCAACGGCCAACAGGGGCGCTCCGTCCATCAGCAAACGAAACGCACGGTTCATCCGCTCGTAGGTAAAATATTCTCCGGCATCGCCGACCACCACAGCATTGGGCGGTTCTTGCCGTAAGCCCGTAAACTCCGACTCAAGATCCGGGTGAATCAATAAAAAGGGCCGGAGACTTCGCTTCTCGATCTCCGCCCTCACTGCGATCGGGGCCGTGATAATGTCCGCGCCGTCGATCTCGAATCCCATCGCCCGAAGGCGCTCGGCGATCCGCGCACGCGGGCTCCGGCTGGTGTTGGTGATGTATCGGACCGGAATACCCAGCCCTTGAAGCTTAGCCAAGGCGGTCGCCGCCGAAGGAATAGGCGAATCGCCGACGTACAATACGCCGCTTAGATCCAGTAGGCATCCTCGTATCATCACGACCACCTCCACTCGACCACGGGCTGGCAGATTCTTAAATGCCACTCCATTGTATCTCTGCCCCGACGGGATGAAAGAACGGTTGGTGAAGGAAAAAGAAAAGCCCCTTTCGGGGCTTAGCTATTTGTCTATCGTGGTGTCAAAGACCAGCGGTTTTTATGATTGCTCGACAATATTGTGCTTAGTTTATGTGCTCTCTTCTTTCTCTTACTCGGCTAAACGCTTGTTGTGCACGGGACTCTAGCCTTGTCATCACATTTGCAAACAGCGTGCCACATTCCGCATAGAGAACAACCGGAGTAAAAATTATCCAAAAATATCATCGTGTTAAAAAATAATTTAGCGGCCACTCCCACGCTGTTAGATGATCTAATTCCACATTCCCCGCGCCCAAGTCCGCCAATAAACTGACGTCGGGGGTCAATATTTGACAGCCAGAGTGTGACGCATATCGGCCAGCCGGCACCGCAAAAAAGAACCCGCCGGTTGGTTGACCGGCGGGTTCTGCCCAGGGCTACGAAATGTGCCGGGGCATGAGCGTTTATCAATACTTGAATTGGTCCTGCGGAGTCGCCTCCGCCAGATACTTGACGGCCTCGCCAATGCAGATCCGAACGGCTTTTTCCATCGGGGTATTGGCATACATCTGCAGGCCGCCACCCATTGCGGCGCCACCTACAAATCCTCCGAGTAAAGAGCCGATACTGGCATCGCGTGCCTCACCTTCCACTTTCTTCGCGGAAAGAATGTCGGTGGTCCGACTATCGATGATACGGATATCAATGGCGAGGTGGGCCCTATTCATTCCGGCACCGACAGCGCCGAGAACACCACCGCCCCAACCGCCGATGCCACCACGAGCACCACCTGCTTTGCCTTCGAATTCGGTCACTGAGGCCGCCACCAGCAAATCGGCACCACTAATCTGCCCGGTCTGCACACGCGTTTCCTGGCTGACGGCACCGCTTGATGATAACTGTTGCTCCTGCATGACCGCATCCAAATCCTGACGCTCCACCACCCGGAAGCGGTTGGATTCGACGAGAGCGGTCACCAACATATCGCGCAGACCGTCGCCAATTTCTTGATTGGCTTGGTTTGCCGCCGAGACATTGAATCGCGCCACGGCGATTCGCGCTTTCGGGCCGTTGTAGGGCGGCAAGCCTTCGACGGTTTCGACCGTTTTCGCGGTGGGTTCAGTATAACTCTCCATGGCAGCACAACCCGCTAACGCCAGCGATACCACCAACATAGTGAAGAGCGATTTGGTATTTCTAAGCCAGTTCATTTTTCCCGTCCTTAGTATAGATGCCCGTAGGAGCTATCTTAGAAGATCCAACCGGTAAGATGCGACCCAGCTGGAGATTCGCGTAAAAACACGTATAACAGATTAAACGACAACAGCCGCGCGCTCGCCACCTTCGATCAGGGGCCAGGTGCTGCTCTCGGCGCGGTTTTCTCGAGAAACTTTGCCAACAACTGTTGCCCACCTTCCTCCAACGCTTCGCGTCCTCCGGTGAGGGAGTCAATGTGCAAGGCATCGCCCGAGGCACTGAAATAACCGAGCACTTTCCGATCACTGATTCGAACCAGCTTTGCACTGATATTGGCGAAAGCGGACATCATTCGGGTACCGGCAATCTGACTCGGCGTGGCCTTGGCAACAGCCTGGCCGAACAGCACCATATCAGCGCCGTAGTTTTGGGCGACGGATACGGCCTCGTCCACCCCTAGGGATACGGTCTTGTAAGCTTTTTCGACGCGCAGCTCCTCCAATACGGAGGGATCGATCACATCAAACCCCGCCTCAGTGAGCCCTTGGGCCAAGACCCCTTCCACCACCGACAGATCGACTTCTGTTCGGGTATGACCTGTCCACCAAGCGAGGTACTCACCTTGCACATTCTGCTCAGCCATCAAGATGAGAATCTTGCCTTTGGACTGGGCCCAACTGGTGCCCGGCGCAGCCATCAGTAGACAAAGTCCGAGGACGATCCAGTTAAGCAGACGTCGTTGTTTCATGGATAGACTCCTTTGATATAGGTCCGGAGCATCGGGCTACCCGAATGCACACCGGATTATTCGCGCTCCCCGTTGCTTGCCCCGTCTCTGGAATAGGGTTGACGTAAATGCACGGGTTCAACTGGCCCGGCCGCTCGTCGGGCGCGAATGTTGATCATCTCGACGAACACGGAAAACGCCATAGCGAAATAGATATAGCCTTTAGGAACGTGAAAATCGAGCCCCTCCGCCACAAGCACGACGCCAATCATAAGCAAAAAACTCAAGGCCAACATCTTGACGGATGGGTGGCGATCCACGAACTCGCTGACCGGATTAACCGCAATGAGCATGAACACAACCGCCACGACCACGGCAATCACCATAATCTCAATCTGATCAACCATTCCGATGGCGGTAATGACCGAATCCAGGGAGAAGACGATATCCATAATCCCGATCTGTATGATCACGCCAAAAAATCCGCTGACGGCGGCATCGGCCGCACCGCCACCTTCCGCACCTTCCAACTTGTCGTGAATTTCCATGGTGCTCTTGGCCAACAGAAACAAACCGCCGGCAATCAGAATCAAATCACGCCCCGATAGCTCAACATCGAAGATCGAAAACCAGGGCGCCGTCAGCCGCATAATCCAGGCGAGGGACAACAGCAGCAGAATTCGCGAGATCATGGCAACAAACAACCCGATGCGGCGGGCTTTGGGCCGTTGTTCCGGGGGAAGACGATCCGCAAGGATCGAAATAAACACGATGTTGTCGATCCCGAGAACAATCTCGAGAGAAACGAGGGTCACCAATGCGATCCAGGCTTGTGGGTCGGCGAGCCATTCGAGCATATAAAACTCCACTGACATCAAAAACCGTCCAATGCCCGGTTTCGAGCGAACATTTCCAGCAATTGGACCGAAGTAGCCTACTCTGGCCGCTCTTCGACTTCCACCGGCCCATCACCCCCCAACGGCGGCGCGGGCTCTTCATGCTGATCGGATGAAACCTCATCGAATGTATCAGGTATGTTTTCAACCGCCACTGTTTCCACCCCCACGCGGTATGCGGCAAACCCCGGCATCACGACTTGATTGACCGCCATGCCGAGGATACGACCGGCGACGGGGCTCTCAATAACCGTGCGCATATTGGTAATCGGATCGGTAACGGTTCCCAACGTGTCGCCCAAGGAGACACGGTCACCCAACGCCACGGCTGACATGAGAATTCCGCCGCTACTGGTCCGCACCCACACCGATTCGTAGAACACCGGCTGAGGCCCGCGCCAAAATGCGTAGCTGTGAATCATTTGCCGGTTTCGAAGCAGCGATTTCAAGGCTTTAACACCCAGCGCCACTTCTTCTTGCTGTAACCGGTGGGGCTCCCCAGCCTCCAGCGTAACCGCGGGAATTCCCGCCTCGCTGGCGGCACGCCGGAGTGTGCCGTGTTCACCATCACTTTGCAGCACGGTGATCGCCCCGAAATCCTTAATGAACTCAAGCACGTCGGGATGTTTCAGATCCGCTCGCAGTTGAACTAAATTGGTCCGAAAGAAAGAGCCGGTATGCAAGTCGACGAGTAAATCGCAATGACGGATCACCTTCTGGAAGAACGAGTGGGCGATGCGTGAGCCGGCGTTGCCATTGGCATCGCCCGGAAAAAAACGATTGAGATCGCTGCGATCCGGCAAATAGCGGGAACCCCGATAAAAGCCGTGCAGATTCACAATCGGCACCCCAACGACCGTGCCCGATAGCTCCGTCGGCTGGATCTCGAAGAACACCTGTCGAACGATCTCAATCCCGTTGAGCTCATCACCGTGAATGGCGGCCGTAAGACAGAGCACTGGCCCGGGTGAAGTGCCGTGGGCGACCAACACCGGTGTCGATACCGGCATGCCGGCAAAGGATTGGCTGGCAGACCAGGCAACGCGCCGGGTGGTTCCGGGCCGAATCCGAACGCCTAAAATCTGGAATGAAGCACGCTCTTCTCTGGGCTCCAGTTGCACCACCGCCGGTTCCGTCGGTGGTGCCGGCTTCATGACCGGCAGTGGCGTCTCATCCGGCGTACCGCGTGGTTCGAGGGGCGCTGGATCTCGGGATTCATCAGTCGATACCGCGGTATCAGGCGCGGCGGGCGGCAGCTTCTCACCCTGATCGATCTCAGCCGGAAGCGCAGGTTCATCGGCTGCCTGCGCGTAGCATCCGGTGAAGAGAAGCAGCGTCATAAGTCCGACGCGCAGTGCTTGACGAAACCGAAGTGCCTTATGAGCGCGCCCCAGAGTCGCAAAAAAGATAGATTTCGATGTTCGCCTATTCAAACAGACCTCGGCCAGTCGGAACCCGGCCCACGGCGCGACATCCCATTCGAATGGTATTAATCTTGGCTGGCTGTGGCGATGCACAACCGCACGCGCTTTCTCGGCCATGATCGCCTTGTGTCGCGAGACGTCAATCAACAAACTATCAGCTGACTGCATGACCAAGCCTTTGGATGTTCTTATCGTCGGCGCCGGATTGGCGGGCCTTCTGATCGCCTGGGAACTTAACCGGCGTGGTTGGGGAGTCGGCATCCTCCGCGACCGGTCTCATCCGCCCACCTCCCGGATCGCTACCGGCCTGATAAACCCGGTCACCGGCCCTCGCCTGGCAGCCCGGCCGGATATCAAACCAACGCTGGCCAGCGCCGAGAGGTGCTACCGAGAACTCGGCCGAACCCTGGGACGGGCAATCTATGAACCGATAGAGATCCGACGTATCTGCAAAGACTCCGCCGAGATCCAACGCCACCGACTCCGCTCCGCGAGCTCAGATTATCAAGACTTCCTCGGGCCATGGGAAGTACCGGGTAGCGAGCAGAATCGGCTGCACGATCCTGAAGGTAGTTTCAAAATTCTGGGTGGCGCCCGTGTTCGGCTCGATTCCCTATTGGATGGTCTAACCGAATACTTCGAACAGCGCGGGGCAATAGTCTCCGGCATCGCAGAGCACTCGTACTCGTCCCTTCACCTTCAACGAGAAATCGTTCGTTGGCACGCTCTGAGTGCCAAGCGCATAATTTTCTGCGAAGGCTGGCGGGTATTGAACAACCCTTGGTTCGACTGGCTGCCCATTCAGCCCGCCAAAGGCGAACTCTTAACCGTCGTCACTGAGGTCTCAATGCCCAAGCTTACCCTCATCGGCGAGAAAACGCTGTTACCGCTGGGCAACAACCAATGGCGGATCAGCGCCACTTATGACCGCGAACATATCGACACCGAACCCACCGATGCCGGCGCGCGATCCCTGGTGACCGGTTTCAAGCGTCTGTTGCGTGAACCAGTCCAAGTACGAATCATCGCCCACGAGGCAGGCATTCGCCCCGGCACACCGGATCGATACCCTCTGATCGGCTGTCATCCCGAATACCCGCAACTTACCGTCTTCAATGGCTTGGGGTCACGGGGTGCGCTGCTAACGCCCTTGTACGCTACCGCGTTAGCGGATCATTTGTCAGCAAATACCCCCTTACCGCCTCAGGCCGATGTGGTCCGCTACCATGCCCGCTGAAAGACAACGCCCCGACCGCGCGGTGTTGTCCGCCCACCAAGCCATCGGTGACGTATTGCGGACCGGCGATCTGGCTATTGACGCCACCGCCGGCAACGGCCACGACACGGTCTTTTTGGCCGCGCGCGTGGGACCGGCTGGTCACGTTTTCGCGTTCGACGTTCAAGCGGAAGCGCTCTCAAATACCCGAGAGCGCCTGGAATCAACAGGCGGCTTAGCATGGACATCGCTCATTCACGCCTCGCACGCGGAGATGGATCGTCACATTTCCAAGCCCTGTCACGGCCGCATCCGGGCGGTCATGTTCAACCTGGGATACCGCCCCGGAAGCGACAAGTCGGTCGTCACCCGCCCCGCAACCACCATCGCCGCGCTGGATCGAGCAACGAAACTGTTGATGCCTGGCGGGCGTTTGTCCATCGTGGCGTACCCGGGGCACGTCGGCGGGATGGAGGAAACCTTCGCGGTGACGGAATGGATTGAGCAGCTACCGTCTCAGGGTTACCTCTCCACCCCGGAACCAGCACGTTCGCAAAGGGCTCCGCGCCTGCTTATAGTGGCCGTGCGCGAAGCGGGCACTTGAATCGCCAACCTCGACAAGGCACGCTGGATTCGCCACCGAATTCGGAGATCAGAACGATGATAAACTGGACCATGGGCACAATTCCCTCATTCGCCATCGCGCTTGCCATCTTCTCCACCGCGATTCCCTTCGCTTATGCAGACGATACCGTGGGTCTGCAGATGGAAATCCGGATGGATGACAACCGCCTAAGATCCCAGTTTTTCCTCAACACCACGCTGTCACGGCCCCACGCGAACGGCGCGGAGCTTCCGACCCTCCGTCTGCCTTTAAAGCGGCCTGTTAGCCCACCCCTTCCATCACGTTATGAAGGCACCATCCTCGACCACCCCTTGGGACTCACTGCAGCCTTTGTTTTCGGCGCCGCGCTGGTTTATCTGGTGATCGAGCACGCTGAGGATGACTGGGAAGAGGACTGACCATCCGCCCCATAATGACCGTCAAGTTCGATCAGCCTCTGATTGCAGGCCGGTTGATTCGTCGCTACAAACGATTTCTCGCCGACGTTGAACTAAGCGACGGAACCGTAGTGACCGCTCATTGCCCCAACTCCGGCCGCATGACCACGTGCATCGGACCAGATTGGCCGGTTCAACTGAGCCGAAGTGACAATCCGCGCCGCAAACTCCCCTATACCCTGGAGATGACCCATAACGGCCATTGCTGGATCGGCGTTAATACCCTGCGCACCAACGCCATCGTCCACCATGCTCTCAGACAAGGACATATTCCGGAACTGGCAGGATTCGACCAGATCCGAACGGAAGTGCCCCTCGGCGGGAACAGTCGAATCGACTTTCTGCTCACTTTCGGCAACAAAAAATGCTATCTGGAAGTCAAAAGCGTAACGCTGAAATCGGATGCAGATTTTGTCAGTTTTCCCGATGCCATCACTCGGCGAGGACAGAAACATCTACTGGAGCTGAGACAAGCCCAAGATCAAGGCGATCAAGCCGCCGTGTTGTTTTTGGTACAACGAACGGACGCGGAACGGTTTCGTCCGGCGTGGGAAATCGACCCCAGCTTCAGCGAAACCCTCGCAAAACTTCACAGCGAGGGCTTGACCATCATGGCGTATCAAGCGCAAGTCACACCGCAGGCCTTTGCGTTCAAGGGGTCGTTGCCCGTCGTTCTTGCCAAGAGATGAGGCCTCGTGCCAACCTACAGTAGTAATAACAATGCCAATCATTACTATTGACAAACAGTGTCACTTTAAGACGCGTTTCGTGACACGTTCCGGCAGCCCGGCGCATGGCCGGGTAAGCTTCAATAGACAAAGCGATGCCGACCTGTTTAACACAGCTGGCAATAAAACCGATTATCCGCGAAATCCGACCGTTCATGCGCCATGGCACACGGATTGCAACATTGAAGGCGTTACAAAAATCCGTGTGCAGTCATTTGGAATAGAAAAAGATAATAACAACGATAATTGAGTTCGCATGCCCCGAATAACAACAAGTGGCGCAGCCATGGCGCCTATAACCTGGGAATTGACCCCTCCGATGTGGAGGGGTTTTTTTTACCCTCCACATCGAAGGAACTTTGCGCGCGTCCCTCGGACGGAATGGTCGGGCGAGCTAGGAACCGGCTGCTACCGCAGCCTCTGATTGGCCATAGTTTTCCTTCACCTGCCGCCGCTGCACCTTACCGACGGGGCTGATGGGCATCTCATCGACGAAGACTACGGATCGGGGCTTCTTGTAGCCCGCCATTTTCCCTTCGCAAAAACCGATAATCTCCGGCGCCGTCAAATTCTGGCCCTGCTTCAAAGCCACCACAGCCCGCACGGAACTCCCCCACTTCTCGTCCGGAACGCCGATCACGCATACCTGGGCGATTTTCGGATGCTCCAGCAAAATTTCTTCCACCTCATGGGGGAAGATCTTTTCGCCACCACTGGAAATACATTCTTTCTTGCGTTCGACGATTCGAAGATCGCCATCCTCGTCGAAGTAACCCAGATCACCGCTATACAACCATCCTTCTCGCACGGCTTCAGCCGTTTTGTCGGGCTCGTTGTAATAGCCCTTCATCACCGACCCGCTGCGATAGATGATTTCACCGATTTCACCGCGCGCGACATCGCAATGGTTGTCGTCGACGATCCGTGTTTCCACCATGGGTTTGCCGACACAATGGTCTTTCAACGAAGCCGGACTCGTATCGAAACGGAAGGAGGTCACCGGGGTCATTTCCGTTTGACCGAACCCATCGGCAATCACGACCCCCGGGAAGCGCTCAAAAATCTGCCGTTTTAACGCCGCCGGGCAAACGCCGGCGCCCGTGGCGCAAGCCATCACCGAGCTCTTGTCGAAGCGGTCGATATCGGCGTATTCCACCAACATACGCCAGGCCGTGGGGACATTCCCCAACAGCGCCGGCCGCTCACGTTCCACCAGCCGCATTACTTGCTCCGGATCGAAACTGATCCCATCAGGAACAACCAAGGTCGTGTTGCCGAACAAGGGACCGAGAATACACAGCTGATAAGCGGCGTCGTGGAACATGGGAAACGATGGCATCATCACTTTGGTGGCACGCCTAGACGCCAAGCGCACCGCTAGCGGACTGCCGATCCCCCGCAACGCGGCGCCGATCATAAGCCGATGCAGCAAGGGCCGACCCAACACCCAACGCGTGACGGATGATTTCGCCAGGGAAACAGCAATACCCGGCACGCTTTGGCGCAAGCGCTGTTCCATGTCCGGCGAGATTTCCAATCCACCGAGTCGGGGTACTACCGATTTCACGATGGACTCGACCATCCGGACATGATTGCCATAAGTGAGCATCACGCCCTTGGGCATACCGGTGGTACCACCCGTGTAGCACAGGACACACACATCCTCGAGGCCGGTCTCGCCCACCGGAAAGTCGCCACTGGCTGCCGCCATCAGTGACTCATAATCCGCCATGTCATCCCGGGGCGTGTCGCTGGACAGGATGAAATGCTCGACATGAGGCATATCAGGCCGGGCGGCTTGCACATGATCCAGCCACTCCGCCTCCAAAATGAAGGCCTTGGCCTCAGAGTGGTTGGCCTGAAAGGCGATCTCCCGCGGCGCAAAACGATAATTCATGGGCACCGGGATGGCGCCGAGCTTCTGGATCGCGTAGTTGGACTCGAAAAACTGGGGGCAGTTGTGGAACATGATGACCACTTTGTCGCCCTGACCAATACCCAACTTGGCCAAAGCCGATGCCACGCGGTTGGCCCGGTCGTCCAATTCTCCCCAGGTGACGCGGCGATCCCCATAGACTAAGAACTCGCCATCCCGGTTGTACTTCACGCAGCTGCGCAGGGCGTCCTCGATAAAATTCGCCATAATCTCCTCCATGATCGGTCATTTGTCCTGGCCATCCGTGTCCGCCTCCGCAGTTGCACGGGACATCGCGCCAACCGCTGAAACACACCGAAAGAACCGCATTCGGACTTTTTTCAATATTCTGTCATCAAGTGTAGCAACGGCGCGGCGAGATGCCCGTCGATAACAAGGGAGATCAACGCACGATGGCATTGTCGAATGTGGTGGGCTTTGACGATGCGCCGTTTGCGCGAAATCATCGAGGAAATGTTCGGGTGATCGGCACCGTCTATGCGAGGAGCCGATTGGATGGGGTGTTAAGCGGAACCGTGCGGAGGGATGGTATCAACGCCACGGCGACCCTGATCCATATGATCGAGAATTCTCACTACCAGGACCATTTGCAGGCGGTATTTCTTCAGGGGATCGCTTTGGCGGGCTTTAACATCATCGACCTGGCACGGCTTCATCGCGCCCTGGGCCTGCCCATCGTCGTGGTGGCGCGGAAAAGACCGGACCTGGCCTCGATCCGATCCGCGTTACTCGAGCGTGTTCCCGGAGGTCAACGAAAATGGGCCCTGATTGAACGCCTCCCCCCCATGACACCCGCCGCCGGTGTGTTCATCCAAACCCTGGGATTAACGCTTGAAGAGGCCACCACCCTGGTGGAGCGTTTCGCCCTGCACGGCAAACTCCCCGAGCCAATCCGCACCGCCCATCTCGTCGCCCGGGGGATTACCGCGGGCGGACGCCACCGCCACCGGCCGTAAGCCAAACAAAAAAAGGGGAGCCGAGAAACGGCCCCCCCCCTTCGACGCGGTCTTGATCCGAAATCAAGGCATACTGGGAGTCGAAATCTCATTGAGGTACCAACTGATGAATCCCAATGCTTTCGATTTGAAAGAAACAATGTCGGAAAGGGTTCCGACTTTGTCACCGATTTCCAAATTGTCGACGATATAGCTACCCAGCCCCACGCCATTGACATCGATATCAATGAAATCTGACAGATCGATCAGAATATCTAGAACCACACCTTCACCGGTTACCGCTTGCAGCTCCATATCGCTCATCGGCTCGAGTTCCGCCTGGGCCGCAAACGGGGCCACCAGAAGAACACCAGCCAGTAAAGTTCCTTTTAGAATCTTGACCATGGATACACTCCAGCTATGTTGTGTCGGTAAAAAACTTGGGGATGAGGCAGTTACGCCCCATCAAAATGATACGCCATCACAAAAATGTCACAACTGTAATTTTGGCTATACAAACCATATCGGCAGTCAGCGGCTATGAAAAGGAAATCGCCCACGCCAGTACTGAAGGAGTAAAAAGCCAAACAACATACCCCCAAGATGGGCGAAATGAGCCACCCCGGTCGCAGCGCCCGTGACACCGAACCACAACTCGATAACGCCATAGCCCAGAACAAACCACTTGGCCTTGATCGGAATGGGTGGGATCAACAACAAAATCCGCTGTTCGGGAAACAGCATGCCAAACGCCAGCAGGATTCCGAACACGCCGCCCGAGGCGCCGACTGTGGGATGCGGGGTGATCGGCTCCCCCTGAACCAATGGCGATAAGACCAGCAGCTGCACCAGCGCCGCCCCAACGATACAAACGAAATAGTAGGCCGCAAACCGGCGCGAACCGATGGCTCGTTCGATATTGGTACCGAACATCCACAGCGCAAACATGTTGAAAAACAAATGACTCAGGCTAGCATGTAGGAATCCGTACGTGACCAGCTGCCATGGGATAAATCCAGGTAAGCGCACGATGCCTGAGGGCGTATTCAACACCGCTGAAGAATCCAGCGGCCACAGAGCGAAGTAGGCGATCAAACTGGGATCACCACTGAACGCGTGCAAGGCAAAAACAGCGCCATTGGCGATCAGCAGGGCGCGGACCACCGGTGAAAATGCAGAGACAGGCGGTGAGATTCTGGTTGGCTGTTGCATCAGAAGGTTTCTCTACACATAAGCCGATTTCCGGCGAATTTTGGGTGCGTTGTGGCGTCCGTCATGGACGATCGTGGGTCATCCTCACTCTGCTGGCAAAGCGCCTTGAATACTTGCACACAGCGCATGCCACCATACTTCATCGATCAAGCTTTCGCGAATTGGGGTATGATTTGCCGTACGCCCGTGCGTAGCCCCAACGCCCGATCCTAGTTTGCCAGGGAGGCTGAATTCACATGTTTATTTCCACCCACCCGTATCGACTCAAATTACTCAAACGGGTGCTCGAACGCCAAACGTTCTATAGCCAGGATTTCACTCAATCACGGCGCAACATCAACCGCGCGGGAACATTTCTCCGCCCACCGCGAGGCGTACACGGCAGACGTCTGGACGTTTTCGGCGTTCCAGCAGAGTTATTGACGCCGGCCAACCTGGATTCGCCGCGACATATCCTCTACCTGCATGGCGGCGCATTTGTCAGCGGCGGAATCGCCTCTCACCGCGGACTGGCCGGGCGCATCGCCAGATTGGCCGATGCCCAGGTGCTGCTGATCGATTATCGTCTGGCGCCCGAGCAGCCTTACCCAGCCGCTATCGAAGACACCCACTCGGCTTACAACTGGCTGCTGGAACAGGGTGTGACCGAAGCTCAGATCGGATTGGCGGGCGACGCGTCGGGTGCAAACCTGGCGTTGCGACTGATGCAGGATCTAAAACGGGATGACAAACCCCTCCCGGCCTGTGCCGCGTTTTTGTGCCCCTGGCTGGATCTCACCTGCTCGGGTGAGTCCATGACGGCCGACAACGGCCAGCATCCCCTGATTTCAACGGGCGATTTGAGCAAGCTGGCACAAATGTACGCCACTCATCATGATCTCGCATCGCCTGAGATCTCCCCCTTATTTGGCGACCTCTCGGGCCTACCCCGTATTCTGGTACAAGCGGGCGCGGAAGACCCCTTGCGCGACGACGCCATACGGTTTGCGGAAATGGCTCGAGAAGCCGGCACCAGCGTATCGTTCGAGATGTGGGCTGACATGTTCCACGACTGGCATCTGTTCGCACCCTTCTTGGAAGACGGCCGCTGGGCGCTCAATCGCGTGAGCTATTTCTTAAAGATCCACTCGGCCAAGCACTAAAGCACCCGCGAACGAACCATGTGTCTCACCGGGCTGTATCACGGCCCGGTGAGACAAAACCGAAACTCGACGCCCACCCGTACCAAGCTGCACCACGACACATTAGCCGGCACCCGAATCAATCAATAACCGCTGAAGTTCAAGCGCGTTTTGAACCGCGAATCCCTGTTCATCGTTGTCGAAAAAACAGTAGGTCGCATGCCCTTCGGTTCGCCACTTTTGCAATCGTTCCGCCCATTGTCGCAATCGACCCGGCGAGTAACAGCCCTGGTAGGCATCTCCCGGACCATGCAAACGCACATAAACCAAATCCGTCGTCACAGCCTTCGGCGGCTGCTGGCCAGCCAACTCAAATAGACAAAACCCGGCTTGATAATCTGCCAGCAAATCGAAGATTTCATTCGTCCACCAGCGCTCGTCCCGGAATTCGAACGCGTAGCGATAATCGCGACCGAGGGCGCTGAGAAACCGGCGCAGCCGCGGCACGTCGGGCGCAAGCCCTCTCGGCAATTGAAATAAAATGGGTCCGAGGAACCCGTCGAACAGCGCCAAGCGCTCAAGGAAAGGGGGCAGGGTTTGCTGTGGGTCTTTCAGCCGCTTCATGTGGGTGATGTACCGGCTGGCCTTGACCGCGAACTGAAACTCCGAGCCCACTTGCGCCAACCAACCCTCGATCGCATTCGCGGACGGTAGCCGATAAAAGGAACTGTTGAGCTCGACCGTGCTCAACCGCTGCGCATAGTAGGCAAGCCAGCCTTGCGAAGACAGCGCTTGCGGGTAGAAGGCACCACGCCAGTGGGCATAATGCCAGCCGGACGTACCGATCCGTGTGATGGGATTGGATGTCATCACCGTTTTCTCAACCTCACGACGCCGATCGATCTGACGCCGTAAGGTTTAGGATACCGGCTCAGTAGCTGGCGATCACGGAAACCCGGCGGTTCGAAGCCATCCCGTAGCGGGTGTCGTTGTCCGCGACGGGTGAACGCTCACCTCTTGAGCGAACTCGGATCTGGCGCCGACTGAGTCCGCAAGAGATCAGATACTCCCGGACGGCTTTGGCCCGCGCCCGGGCAAGCCGATGGTTGTATCGCTTGCTGCCGCGGCTATCGGCATGTCCGACCGCCACCACCACCTCCGACAAATGAGGATTCTCACCCAGGCGTTCGACGAAGACCCGTAGCGTGTCCATCGCAACCTTATCCAATTCCCAGCTGTCGGTGACGAAATACACGCTGGTTTCCGGCGGCTCGGGCAAACCCGCGGCCAGAACACGTGCCGAGTCGATTCGTTCTGATTCTAAAATAGGATCGGCTTTCAACAAATTCTCGAGACAGATCAGATGCTCGCGGTAACTGGGCATAAAGCGCACATTGGACAGGCGAACCTCTACTTGACCTTCGTTGTACCAATCACGGAAGTAAAGACTCGGCATGTGTGCATTTTCGAGCTCACTGATCAGCTGCTGCGCTTGCCGATGACCGAACCGGAATGCCCGCACATCCGGCGAGATCGTGGTCACACCGAGCTCCCGGATGCCCGGCGGTTGCCAATCCGGGCTGATGCTATAGAGTTGCGCCTCACCGGATGTCATCGGCGGGCGGCGAACGAACAGACTCAAGGCCAGGTCATGGGGGCCGGTCTGGGAAAAAAGCGCGGTCCCGAACTGCGGGATGTCATGTCGCAGATGACAGGTGCCCATACCCGGCAAACTCACCCAACGGGCCACGTCCGGCGGCGCCATATACACGCCGGCCGCGCAGGTAGCCGACGCCCAGCACAACAGCCCGAAGAACGACATGAGTTTTTGAATACGCATGCCGTTACAGTCGGCCCAGCTGAGGATCAGCTTTAGACCCGGTCGTGTATCGGTGCTAAACGAGCACGTCTTAAGAATACTAACCGAACTGCCGCCGAAACCGCCAAGCGCCAAAAGCAAACACGCCACTTCCGAGCAATATCATGCCGACGACCGAAGGCCAAAGCACATCAAGGCCGGTACCCTTCAGAAGAATACCCATGCTGATTTCAATGTAATGGTGCAATGGCGAGAGCAGCATCACTTTGGCCAAAAATTCCGGCATCGCCTCTGGCGGAACCCAGGTGCCGGACAACAACAGCATGGGCGAGAGCAACATAATCACCATCATGCCCACCTGAGCCAAGTTCTGAACGACCGTTGAAATGGCCAAGCCAAAACCGGCGGTACTGAACACGTAGATGGCCGTCAGGACATAGAACAGCGGCAAGTTGCCACGAAGAGGAACGTCGAACACCGGCCCTAAGACGCCATATACGGCAATGGTGACACCGATGAGGATGACAAAGGTCATGGCAATCACCTTAGGCAACATGATTTCCAGGGGAGAAAGCGGCGAAACCAATAGTTGTTCTACCGTACCGCGTTCTTTCTCGCGCACCATCGCGGCCGCAGGCAACATGATGGACAGCATGGTGATCATGGTGAGCAATTCGGTGATCGGCACAAACCAGACATCTTCGGCGTTGGGATTGAACCAGAGCCGATGGGCACTCTCCACCACCGGTAACCCGCCACCGCCACCGGCCTGCAAGCGCGCGGTCGCCATCTCGATCCCGAACCCGCCGACGATTTGCGCGGCGTAGCTGGTGGCCAGAGAGCCGAGCACCGAGTTACTGGTGTCGACAAACAATTGCACTGCCGTCGGCCGCCCCAAGATCAACGACTCGTTGAAATCGGGCGGAATTTCCAACAACAACATCGTATCGCCATGATCCAGCAACGACATCGCCGCGTCCGGATTGAGTTCGGTCCCCTGGATTTTGAACAAAGGTTCGCGAAAACGGTAGATCAGCTCACGGGACGCCGGACTGTTGTCATGGTCAGCGATGGTTACCGCACCATTTTTAAGCTGGATTTCGATCCCCGAACCGGCAATCAAAAGATGGGCCGAAAACGCATAGACCACGACAATCAGCAGAAAAATATCCCGCCGGAACTGCAACAGCTCTTTCCAGGTCATCACCCGAAGATGTTGGAACAGGGCGAGACGATCGGACGTTTGATCGGTCATGCCGACGGTCTTTTGGTAAACAGCCAATAGGCCAATATGAACAACACACTGGCATAAATCAGCAAGGCCAACACGGCCGGCCATAAGATCCCTGGACCGATTCCCTTAAGAAAAGTCCCGTCGATAATCCGGGCGTAGTGCATCGCCGGGGCGAGGTAGGCCATCACTTTGGCTTCCGGCCCCAGCGAGCTCAAGGGAATCAGCAACCCCGAATAGAGCATCGCTGGCACCAGCGTGACCACCATTGTCATCACGATGGCCGCGATTTGTGTTCGCACAAAACTGGAAACGAGCAACCCGATGCCCGTGGTGCACACCGAGTAGATGACGGTGACGACCAGGAAAAATAAAAACGAGCCCTTAAACGGTGCACCGAACAGATAAACGGCCAACACCCAGAGCAAAACGCCGTTGACCGTCGAGATGGCCGCGTAAGGCGCCAATTTACCAACGAGAAACTCACCACGGGAGACTGTCGACGCATAGATGTTGAGTATCGAACCCCGTTCTTTCTCCCGCACGACACTGACCGCCGTAAGCAACGGCGGCGTCATCATCAGCACCAGCATCACCAACTTCGGGGCCATGGACCAGATGCTCTTGCCGCTTTGGTTGTAGAGCAATCGGACTTCCAGCGCCAAATTCCCCAGTTGATCGCGTGCCTGCTCCCGCGTCAGGCCCGCCCCCTGCGCCAGCAAATCGGCAATGCGATTTTGATTGTAGGCCCCGTTGATCGCAGCGACGTAACCACGCGCGATGTTGGCCCGCAGAGGAAAGGTACCGTCCAACAAGGTCTGGACGGACACGGGCCGGTGACTCCCGATGCGTTTAGAGAAATCTGGCGGAATCACGATCGCGGCACGAATCGCGCCGGCACTTAACAAGTGATCGATCTCCGACTCCGATTGCAACATGCCTTTAAAATCAAAATACCGCGAGTCAATAAATCGATAAGCATAATCGCGGCTGTCGGGGGAGCGGTCATGGTCTACGATGGCTAACGGGATGTTCTCCACGTCCATGTTGAGACCATAACCAAACAGCAGCATCAGCGCCGCGGGCACCACAAAGGCCAAGCTGGTAAACAGACGATCCCGGGTGATCTCCGCCCACTCCTTGGCCACCACTGCCCACAAGCGTCGCGGATTCATGCCGATGCCGCCGCTCGTTGTTCCAGATCCAGTACGTTATGCACGAAGACGTTCTCCATCGTCAGAGGCAACCGGGCGATACTCCGAACGGCTATTTGGGCATCCACCAGCCGGGATCGAATCTGCGGTTCGGCCTCGTCCGGATTCGGGGCCAATAACTGCACCCGGCGACCAAACAAGCTGGCATCCTCGAAACCACTTTCTCGCAACACCCGCTGCGCCTGATAAGGCCGATCACAACGAATCTCGAGCAACCGGCCGAAGCGCTGCTCCACGTCTGCTTTCAAACCCGCCGGGCTATCGTAAGCCACCAGTTTTCCCGCATGCATCAGGGCGATCCGATCACAGTACTCGGCCTCAACCATGTAGTGAGTAGTCACCAGGATGGCGACATGCTCTTGCCGGGAGAGTTGAAACAGAACATCCCAGAACTCCCGCCGACCCACCGGGTCGACGCCGGACGTGGGCTCGTCCAGGAATAAAATCGGCGGACGATGAACCAACGCGCAACCCAACGCCAAACGCTGACGCTGCCCCATCGGCAACGAGCCGGTCAGGGTATTTTCAAGCCCCCCGAGGCCGGACAATTCGATGATCCACGCCAAACGTTTGGGAATCAGCGCGGGTGAGACGGCGTAAATACCCGAATACAAGCGGATATTCTCCGCGACGGTCAGGTCCTGATACAGGGAAAACGCCTGGGACATATAACCGATACGCTGTTTGATCATGCGTCCTGGGCGCCGCATGTCCACCCGGGCGACCATACCGCTGCCACCGGAGGGGCTGAGAATTCCGGTGAGCATTTTGATCACGGTGGTCTTGCCCGCGCCATTGGCACCCAGCAGTCCGAA
Organism: Pseudomonadota bacterium; assembly: GCA_034189865.1. Classification (NCBI taxonomy): domain Bacteria; kingdom Pseudomonadati; phylum Pseudomonadota; species Pseudomonadota bacterium. Next base: position 147,959 of record JAXHTV010000001.1, read on the forward strand.
TATCTCGCCGCCGCTGACCTCGAAGCTCACTTCATCAACAGCCCGGAATTTTCCGAAATCGCGGATCAAGCCATTGGCCGTGATGACCGATCCATCTGTGGTCAAGGTGATATCGACACCGTCCGGGGATTGCGGCAAGGGGCGTGCGGCAGCCGAGGTCTCACCGTTGGAGGCCAGCAAACTGACGTAGACGTCCTCCAACTCCGGCGAGTCGATCACCAGATCCCGAACCACCATGCCGTCCAGTGTCTCGCGCACGATCCGTTGACTGTCGTCACCCACCGACTCGGGAACAAAAACACGCAAGTAGTTGCCGAGTGCCACCACTTGGTCGAACCGGCGAAGAAGACGGGCGCGGGCCTCGAGTTGTTGCTCGACGGCGACGGTGACGACGGTTCCCGGTGCACGCGCCAACAACTCTTCGATTTCTCCTACCGCCAGCACCCGGCCATGGTGCATCAACGCCGCCCGGTGGAATCGAGACGCTTCGTCCATGTAAGCGGTGGAAACCAATGCGCTGATGCCTTTCTCGGCCAGCAACTCCGCAAGGATAGCCCAGAAGTCCCGCCGTGAAACCGGGTCCACCCCGGTGGTTGGTTCATCCAGAATGACCAGCTCGGGCTCGTGGATGAGTGTGCATACCAAACCCAGCTTCTGCTTCATTCCGCCGGAGAGTTTTTTCATCGCCCGGTTACGGAACCCGTCCAGCCGGGTAATCCGCAGCAAACGGTCTTTGCGCTCGGCGAGATCCTGGGAGGAAACTAACCGCAGGCGTGCAAAAAAGTCGATATTCTCTTCAACGGACAAATCGGGGTAGAGGTTCTGCCCCAGGCCTTGCGGCATAAAACCCAGTCTTTGCTTGACCCTTTCGGCCGCTAATTCCGAGTCGATGCGCTGCCCGAAAACTTCCACCTGACCGTCGTCGTAACTCATCACGCCGGCGACAGTTTTCATCAGGCTGCTCTTGCCTGCACCGTCTGATCCAATCAAACCGAACAGGGTCCCGGGCGGAACGTCCAAATCCACACCCCGTATGGCCTGCACCTCACCGTAGTTCTTAACGAGCCCGCTGACCCGGACGACCGAACCATTCGGTGCAGTGACCGCGTCTGAACTCACCAGCGGGGTTCCTGCCATGGCACAGATTCATCCCATCGAATAACCGCATCCGCCGGCATACCCGGAGAAAGCATGTAATCCGGGTTCTCGGCGAGATACAACTTGACGGCATACACTTGCTTGGTGCGCTCGTCCGGGGTTTGAACTTCTTTCGGCGTAAACTCCGCTCGTGAGCTGATGTAGCCCACTTCAGCGGAGAAAGCCCGTTCCGGGAACGCATCGACATAAACCCGAGCCGGCAAATTCAAGCGCACCTTACCGATATCCCCGCCAGCGACGTAAACTTTGAGGTACAGCTGGTCCAGATCCACCACTTCGAACAGCGGCCGCCCGGCAGCGCCCACTTCCCCTGGCTCCGCAAGGCGGGCGGTCAACACCCCTGAAATGGGCGACGTGACGGACAAACTGTCCAGCGCGATCACCGCCTCGTCTCGCATCGCCTTCACTCGCTCGAGCTCGGCATCGACGGCTTTCAACTCCACCTCTTTGGCGGCGATCTGATCCAGGCCCAATGTCGCCCGCGATACTTGTTTTTGTGCCGCCACCACGCCAGTGTTGGCCGATTGAAGATCGGCCGCCATGGCCTTCCAACGAAGTTCGGCCTCTTCCAAGCGATGACCTTCCACTGTTCCTTTCGCCGAGAGGATGCGAATGCGCTCCAGATCCTTGCGAAACTGGGCCTCCGCCGCCTTCGCTTTTCCCAGCACCGCTTTCATGTGAACGAGGTTCGACTCGGCGAGATCAATTCCGAGCGGCACTTCTTTTCGTAGCACATCCAAACCGTCGTGGGCCGCCGCACGGCGCGCTTCCAGTGCAGCAATCCCCGCATCCGCCTGACGAATCTTGGCTTGGACTTCTTGGTCCTCCAACCGAACCAACAGCTGGCCCTTGTCGGCAGCCTCACCCTCGCGCGCCAGAACCTCGGCCACTTTGCCCGGATACTTCGCCGCGACCGTAACCGTATCGCCCTCGATACGGCCATTGGCCTGGATTAGCCCCTCCGGCAACGGCGCGTTCGCGATACGGTGGTAAACGACCAAGACCCCCAACACCACCAAAGCGAGCACTATCAGGCCGAATCCGACTGGCCATTTCCGCTTTTCCATCCTAATCACCTTGCCTTTAGCTGCTCGAACGCGGCTCAAAGCCCGCCTGAGACGTATTGCAATTTAAGTTCCGCATAAACCGCGTCATAGACTGCGTTGTTGTAGCTCGAAAATGCGGCCGTCCGGCGTGTCTGTGCTTCCAGTACCTCGGTATTGGTCGCCAGGTTGTTCCGGTATCGATCGGTGGTCACGCGCAGGTTTTCATCCGCCGCCTCAAGAACCGTCTGGGCTACTTCGAGCCGGAACAAGGCTTCCTCCAGGCTCAACCAGACCTGGCGAACCTGCAACTTGATCAGCTCACTGGCTTGAGCCAACAACTCAGTAGTCGACAAGCGACGGTTTTCTAATGCTTCGGCCTGCTTGCGTGTGCCGCCGGCATCGAAGAACGACCAATTCACCGCCACGCCGCCATACGCCACGGTGTTATCTTGCAACGAATCCAAATCGAGATACATCAATCCGCCGAGCAAACCCACTTGCGGCAGAAGACCGGCTTTGATGATCTTGCCGGCATGGCCGAGCGTCTCCACTTGCGCCTGTAACGCCTTGAGTTCCGGGCGTTCCTCCATCGCGCGGTCCAACAACGGTCCCAGCTCGAGCCGAGCCACCGGCGGCTCGAGGGCAGCCAAGTTAACCGGTGTACTCAAATCCCGTTGCATCAGCCGATTGTAGGCGGCCTGAGTCAACTCCACCGCATTACGGGCCTGAAGGTTTCGTTGTTTGGCCTCCGCCAGAAACACTTTTACCGACAAGACGTCGTTTTTCGCCACCAGTTGCTGTTCGTAGAGATTATTGACGTCTTGGACCAATGCCCTGACCGTGGCGATCTCCTGATCAGAAATCGTCACCGCTTCCTCGGCCCGGAGCACATTGGTGTAGCTCTCGGCGACCGCCAGTTTCAACTCTTGCTCGGTCTGGCGCCGTCGCCAGCGGGCGGCAGTCAACTGTGCATCGGCTGCGTCGATGCTTCCGCTGATCCGCCCACCGGTATAAACCGGCAAACTGGCCATCACGCCAGCTTGCCCGAAGCTGTCGTCGACGATCTCGAACTCGCGTAGCTCAGGCGGGACAGCGAAGGTCGGCTGCAGTATTCCAGGCAAACCGGGGAGATTGACGCTGACGTTTTCGGGAATACCCGGGTCGATACTCGGTGCCTCGTCGAGCGCCAAGTACAGACCCAAAGCCGACAGCGCTGGATAACGGACCCGTTTGGCGGCCTCGCGGGCGGATTCGGCTGAATCCACTTGTAGCATGCTGGCGCGCAACCCGAAGTCGACTTCCAGCGCCCGCTGCCAAGCGTCCTGCAATGTTTCGGCAGAACCGACGGAGCCGAATAACATCAGCACCACCGGCAAGCCACTGATTACTTTTCTCCCAGGTAACCTCATCGACGCCCTCCCGACATCTTAATCTTGCCCCGACCGCCATTGACCGACCCACCCCGCCAAGCAATCCCAGGACTTTTCGTTCCGCTGCCGCGGCAACCTCGCAGTTTCCATGAGTCATTGAAGCGTATACCCGCGTGACGACTCCTGACCTAGCGCAAGCGTTCCCTGAGAGACGCGGTAACGCGATTCCGCGCTTTCTTAAAGTGGACGTCGCGGTGACGACCCGCTTATCGTTACACCTCACCCACGGTGGGCACGGCCGTCTGCGCCACGGGACCGAAACGATACCTTCAAACACGGAGACGCAAAAAACCATGCCTGTTACGTCGACCTGGGAAACGCTTCTGCTCGGGCTCCTGGCCGCCGCGGTTCTATTATGGATGTGGCCCGGCGTACGAGAAGCCACACGCCGCAGCCGCAAAGTAGAAAACCCCGACTGGCGCGGCGTTTTACTGCCCCTGGCTGTGGTCGTGCTGTTCGTCGCGCTGTTGATTCTAATGGTGTAAGCGCTCAAAGCTAGCGCTGCTCATCCACCTGTAATGCCAAACGATGATAAGCCGATTCATGTTCCAACAATGCCTTCAAGCGGGATCGTGCCTCCTCGAACATGGGCCGATCGCCTTCGGAAATCTTTTTAAACGCTGTCGCGGTATCTGTCCATAGACTCGCCAGCTCGCGCATCTGACTGGCCAGGCCCAACTGTTTTACCGCCGGAACATCATCAGACGCCTCGTCCAAGAACTCACTGTACATCAATCGAAACGCACCGCCACCGGTACCTCGCTTCTCGATCAACTGGTAGGCGAATCGAGCGGTCCATTGCCAGTCCGGAAACTCGGCCCACTGCGGCAACTCAGCAATCCAGGTCTCCAAGGCCCTGACACCTTGCACCGGAATTCGCGACCCGAGTAGGGAGCGACTGTTTGCCACGATCGCCTGAAGAGTGGCACTCGGCAGGTCGTCGGGAGCGGAAAGTGTCGCGGGAGCAAACATTTGCCCTTGCAAGGGAAACGGCCCCTTTTTGGAATGTCGCGCATCGCGCATCGCGGCATAAGGAACCTCCAGCAACGCGGGGCGCTCGGTATCGGTCACCAGGAACACGCCGGCGGCGTCATCGTAGCCCCAAACCGCGATCAAATGCCCGGGGAAATGGGTGGAGGATTCATAGTACGGCAGGTAAAAAATATCGGTTTGAACGACGGCCGGACGGCCATCATCCAGCGCCAAACGCAGATCGCGCTCACTCACGGCGGGGTCGGCGGCGGTCTGCCAGCGAAAGGATTGACCCAACCGGGTAAAGGCATTGCGCTCGAAATCAGTAGATCGCACGTGAACCAAGCGACTGGGGCTCATGCCGGGGAAGTTGGCATAGAACAAACCAAGACCGCCACCCATCCCGAAACAAAACGCTTCCGACCACTTGATTCCATGGTAGTTGGCAAGGTCCGCAATGGCGGTGCTCCCGCAGTGGCGTCCGGGCTGGTGGCATATCTGAGTTTCTGACATGGCTGACTCCCTGCGACGGGCGAACATCCCATCGTTCCGTTCTCATAGAACAAGGTTTTAATCGTGCGGATAAGGGGATATCGATTCCGACTTTACGCCGCCATCAATCAACCCCCAACGCTTACGCCGTGACAATGCCGCGACGCGTTCATCCGACATACAAAATGGCATACTTCGGCACAGCCAACACAGTCATCTCTCCCACGAGTCCGATTTTGTGATTTTCGCTCAGCCCCAAAGGTTGCGAAGGACTCGAAAATCCCCTATAAGTTTTCGATAGTTGCGGGCATTCGATTGCGCCCGACGACCACTGAAAAATATAGAACATCTCGGTTCACGTGCCGATCGACGCGACGGAAGGGACGAATGGAACCAGTCAACGCAGCCGCAAAAGTGATGCCGCCATGAACCGCGATCAGCAGGCGACCATCGGCTTCAACGCTGATAAGAAGGCGGCGCCTACGCGCGCCGATTCACCCGAAAACCTCCGCGATACGTTTGAGCTACTGAACCGAAGCGGTAATGTTTTTTTTACGTGTGACGCTGCTGGGCGATTTATCAATGTCAGCCGCTCGTTAGAAGAGATTAGCGAATACGATCAGGCGGATCTGACGCAAGCCCACTTCGCCGACTTGGTGGTTCCAGAAGATTTCACAAAAGCTATCGATTTGTTCCGCTGTGCCCTGGACGGCGATTACGGTCAGGGCGAAATTCGCGTCTTGACTCGGTCGGGCAAACGCCGCTGGCTTCGCATCGTGAACATGCCCGTCTGTGATGAACAAGGAACACCGGGCGTGTTCGGCCTGGCCACCAACGTAACGGAACTGCGTGAGAGCCAAGCCCGCCTGGAACACGCCCAGCAAATCGCGCAGCTTGGTCATTGGTACTACGATCTTGGCGATCGAAAACTCAGCATATCGGCCGAAGTTTCATCAATTCTCGGCATTCCGCAGAACGATTTCGACCTGCGTTATAAGCGCTTCCGTGACTTGATTCATGCCGAAGATCGCCCGCGGGTTGTCAGGGAATATCGTAACGCGGTGGTCAACCGCTCTCCGTTCGAGCTTGAGTTTCGTGTCGTACGCCGCGACGGTCAGGTCCGGTGGGTTCGGGAACTGGGTGAAATTGCCTTTGGTGGCGATGGACGCCCCAAAAGTGTCGCCGGCACACTACAGGACATTACCCGGCAGCGGCAGACGGAAGATGAACTCCGCCTAGCGGCGAAGGCCCTTGCCAGCACCGGGGAAGGCGTTATTATCGCCGACCGCAAGCGTCGTGTAGTCTCTGTCAATGCCGCTGTGACGCGCATTACCGGTTGCTCCGTCGCAGAGATCAAAGGCCAGAATCTGGCGCAGTTCGCCGACCGCACACTCCCGACGGAATTCTACGAGGCCATCCTGAAGGTCATAGACGAGTCCGGTTATTGGCAAGGCGAGTTGCGGGCTCGCCGCAAAAACGGTGAGCTCTTTCCGGTATTGGCCAGTGGTAGCGTGGTCCGCGACGACAACAACCTCGTCGCCCAGTATGTCTTTGTTTTCAACGACATCTCAACCAACAAAGAACTCGAACGACGCCTGGAGTATCTCGCGCACCGAGACATGATCACCGGATTGCCGAATCGGACATTGTTCCTGGACCGACTCGAGCGGGCCGTTAACCGTGCCGAGCGCTTGGGCGGTCGACTCGGCGTCCTGATCATCGATTTGGATCACTTTAAGACGATCAACGATTCTTTGGGCCACGACGTCGGGGACCGCCTGCTCCGAAAGGTCGCCGAGAGGTTCCAGACTGCGCTGCGAGAGAGCGACTCCATCTCTCACACGGGCGGAGACGAATTCGCTGTCCTGGTTGACGACAACCGCGATACCCAACAATTGGCCCTGATTGCCGAAAGCCTGCTGGACGCCCTCAGTCATCCGTTCGAGGAGCAGGGACGGGAGCTATTCATTTCCGCGAGCATCGGCCTGAGCAGCTACCCCGATGACAGTCGGGATATGCACACGCTGCTCCGACACGCTGAAATCGCGATGTACCAAGCGAAGCAGCAACGCCACAGCTACCAATTTTGTTCGCCCGGGCTGACCAGCCAAGTGAGCGAATCGCTTCATCTCGCCAACAGCCTCCGACATGCCCTGCGGCGAGACGAGTTCGTCTTGTACTACCAGCCCATATACGACATTCACCACGGAAACGTGGTCGGAACCGAAGCCCTGATTCGCTGGCAACACCCCGAGCGAGGGCTATTGGCTCCCCACAGCTTCATTCCCTTGGCAGAACAATTCGGCCTGATCGGCGCCATCGGCGAGTGGGTTCTGCAACAAGCGAGCGCCCAATGCCTGGCCTGGGAATCGGCCGGTGGTCCACCCGTTCGTATGTCGGTGAACTTATCGGCCCAGCAATTTAACGATCCTGCCTTGGCGCCACGGGTGGCAGACATCGTCCGCGCCTCGCGCCTTAACCCGGGACGCTTGGTCCTGGAGATTACCGAATCGACCCTGATGAAGGACCCCGCCCGAATCGGCCAAACACTGCGTTTACTGCATCAACAGGGCGTGGAGATTGCGATTGACGATTTCGGTACCGGCTACTCGTCGCTGAGTTATCTGAAACACTTTCCCTTCGATTACCTGAAGATCGACCGCTCCTTCACCCACGGCGTGCCGGACGAAACGGACAGTGCGATTATTGTCGAGTCCATCATCGCACTGGGACAAAAGTTGGGGCTTGAGGTGGTGGGCGAAGGCGTGGAATCCCTGGAACAAAGTCGATTCTTAGCCTCGCAAGGCTGCCGGTACGCCCAAGGCTTTCTGATGGCTCCACCGCTGGATGCCGAAACGATCACCAGGCAACTCCTGTTACCCCAGGGCTGCTTGGTCGAAGGCCTCGTATCGGATGTGGCGACGGATACCTCAGGAGCCGGTAATTATTGACTGCCACGCGCTTTCGAATACCGTCCGATCCGACGTCCGATGAAGCACGAATCGAATTCGCTTGATGGACTTTAGGTCTCCAAGCGCGTCTTTTACTGCAGCGAGTGCCACCAAGGCCGCAGCCTCCAACGGATAACCGAAAACTCCGGTGGAAATCGCGGGAAAGGCGATGGACTGAACACCCGCCTCATCGGCAATACGCAGGGCGTTGTGGTAGCACTGCGCAAGCAACTCATCACTGGGTTCGTCACGCCCGTAAACCGGACCCAGGCAATGAATGACCCAGCGATTGGGTAATTGATGCCCGCCGGTGATCACCGCCTGACCCGGCCGGATGGGTGCCAGCGGCTGACATTCCTCGGCCAAGCCGTGTCCGGCCGCGCGATGAATGGCACCGGCCACACCGCCACCCGGTAACAGTTGCGCATTGGCCGCGTTGACAATGGCATTGAAAGCCGGTTGGTTGGCGATATCCCCTTGAACGAACTCAACCCGGGTTGTTGCGGTCTGTTCTGACATAGAACCTCCTTCGACTCGACGACCCTAGCCGCCGGATGGTTGCGTCGTTCGCCCACATGGTAGGGCGTGATGCTTTTAGCCAATGGGCGGTCTATTGCGTATGAACAACAAGCGCCCGAGGAGAACAGTATGCCCGGCAGCCACCAAGACGACATCAAACCCTCCGAAATCACACCCGAAAAGGTGTACCGTGATCGCCGAAAATTCCTGGCAGCAGCCGGCGCCACAGCACTGGCCGTCACGGCGGGCGCCTATGCATTCGGTTTCGGCAATGAGCCACGAACTCAGGCCTCAGCGGCGCGAAACGTACCGGATGACACGCCCACGGACTTCGGAAAGGCATCGGGCTATAACAATTTCTACGAGTTCGGGACCGATAAGACCGATCCCGCCCGCTATGCTCACACGCTCAAAACCAGCCCATGGACCGTCACTGTCGACGGCGAATGCGCCCGCCCGGGAACGTATGCTCTGGAAGACGTCCTTGAAGGCCACGCCGAGGAAGAACGGATCTATCGATTGCGTTGCGTCGAAGCGTGGTCCATGGTCATTCCCTGGATCGGCGTTCCGCTGGCGGACATTTTAAAGCGCTACGAACCGACCTCTCGGGCGAAATACGTCGCTTTCACCACCTTGCATGATCCGGAGCAAATGCCGGGCCAGAAGCGTCCGATTCTCGATTGGCCCTACCGAGAAGGGTTACGAATCGACGAGGCGACGCACCCTCTGACAATTTTGGCGACAGGCATGTACGGCCAAACGTTACCCAATCAGAACGGCGCTCCTCTCAGATTGGTGGTGCCTTGGAAATACGGTTTTAAAAGCATCAAATCCATCGTTCGCATCACGTTCACCGAACGCCAACCCGCCACCACGTGGAACGAGATGGCACCGCGAGAGTACGGTTTTTACGCCAACGTCAATCCCACGGTAGATCATCCGCGCTGGAGTCAAAGTCGTGAACGGCGGATCGGCGAAATATTTCGCCGCGAAACCTTGATGTTCAACGGCTACGGGGATCAAGTCGCGAGTTTGTACCGCGGCATGAATCTGCGGCGCTACTTCTAATGACAACATCCGGGGGTCGGCTGGCTTGGACAAAACGGCTGTTGCTACTGGCTCTACTGCTGCCGGCCGCACGGTTGATCTACGGGGTCGCGGCCGACAATTTGGGCGCCGATCCCATCGAAACGCTGGAGCATCAAACAGGATGGTGGGCCTTGCGGATTTTGCTGCTTAGCTTGCTGATGACGCCCTTACAGCGCCTGTCGGGTTGGGCCTGGCCGATTCGGTTCCGCCGCCTGTTGGGGCTGACGGCGTTCTTCTACGCGCTGGCGCACTTGGGGATCTATGCCTTGTTTGACCAGTCCTTGAGTTGGCAAGCCATATGGGAGGATGTCGTCAAACGACCCTATATCACCGTCGGCGTCGTGGCGATGCTGATCCTGACACCCATGGCGGCAACCTCCACCGATCGAATGATTCAACGACTCGGCCACCGATGGAAACAACTCCACCGGTTGGTTTATCTGGCCGCCCCGTTGGCCTTATTGCATGTATTCTGGCAGGCCAAGACACTACAACAAGCGCCTTGGATTTATGCCGTCATATTGACCCTGCTACTCATGGCCCGCCTGCCCAGCTGGTCGCATCGGCTGGCACGTTTTGCCGGCGCTGCTAAGCGGTAATTTCGTAGCACGGGACGTAGCGGTTTCCGGGCAAGCGCATCCGCTGCTCATCGACGAACCCGCTCAGTAAACGGTCTAACGGGGTCATCAATTCCGGGTCCCCCTTTAACTGGAAAGGGCCATGCTCGGCAATAGCCCGTATGCCGTAGTCCTTGACGTTCCCCGCCACGATACCGGAAAAAGCCCGACGCAAATTGGCCGCCACTTCGTGGACCGGTTGTCGCCGATGAAGCGCGAGCGCCGCCATGTTCTCATGCGTTGGCAGGAACGGTTGTTGAAACTCCGGCTCGATTTTCAACACCCAGTTAAAGTAAAACGCATCGCTCTTCTGCCGTCGGTAGGCTTTGACTTCATCCAGGCCACGCTTCACGGCACGCGCCACCTCCGCCGGATCGCCGATGATCACCTCGTAGCGCGCCCGCGCTTCGGGCCCCACGGTGGCCTCCACAAACTCGTTGAGCCGGTCAAAGTACCCACGGGTGTGGTCGGGACCGGTCAGAATCACCGGCAATGGCATATCCGCATTGGCCGGGTTGATCAAAATCCCCAGCAAATGCAGCAGCTCTTCCATGGTTCCCACGCCACCGGGAAAAATCACGATAGCGTGTCCCAAGCGGACGAAAGCCTCCAGACGCTTCTCCATGTCCGGCATGATGACGAGCTGATTCACAATGGGATTCGGCGGTTCTGCGGCAATGATGCCCGGCTCGGAGATCCCGATATACCGACCCGCCCCGCGACGTTGTTTGGCATGACCGATTGTCGCGCCCTTCATGGGACCTTTCATGGCACCTGGACCACATCCCGTACAAATGTCGACCTCGCGCAAGCCCAGTTGGTGCCCGACCTCTTTGGTGTAGTCGTACTCCTCTCGACTGATGGCGTGCCCCCCCCAACAGACGGCGAGGTTGGGGTCGACGCCCGGTGACATCGCGCGCGCGTTGCGCAGCACATGGAAAACAGCATCGGTGATGTTGCCCGGCACCTGCGGGTTGAAACGCGGATTGCCTTGAATCTCGTTGTGCACGTAAACCACATCACGCAGCACCGCGAACAGATGCTCGCGGATCCCGCGGATCATTCGCCCGTCCACGAACGCGCTCGCCGGCGCATTGATCAACTCCAGCCGAATACCGCGCTCTTGGGGAACGACGGTGATGTCGAACTCCCGGTGATGCTCCATGATTCGACAGCTGTCGTCGTCGTTCGCACCGCAGTTGAGCACGGCCAACGCGCAGCGCCTGAGCTGCTCCTTCAAACCACCGTGACTGGTATCCTTCAGCCGAGCGACTTCCAGCTGAGAGAGGCATTCCAAACTGCCTTCCGGCGTGATCAGAGCATCGATGACGTGAGAAGAATTCATAGGGTTTAATCACACTTCGCGGCTCACGCCGCAGCGGTCGTATTGAGACAATCCCCTAGTGTATCTTGCAACTTTGTTGAATGCTTTAGGTCAAACGCACGAAATTTCGAGCACCCGACTTTTTGTAACTTTGAGTTAGAATACGTAGAGTTCGGGTGACGGGAACGTCAACGCGACTACTTTATGCGTGCTCTCTCCAATGAGACCACAAGCGCACAATGATTGGGTCATATTGCAAGATTAGGGACTGATCGTGGATCAAACATCCGTCATCAAGACGTATAATCGACTGGCCTCCACCTACGACCATTTATTCAGCCCGATCTTCAATCCGGGCCGCAAACGCGTGGTGGACCGCATGGCCTGCCAACCGTCGGATCGGGTCTTGGAAGTGGGCGTCGGAACCGGCATGTCGTTGCCCTACTACCCCTCCGATACGCGGGTGTCCGGCATCGATCTTTCCGAAAATATGCTGGAACGTGCTCGACAGCGCGTTGCGCGGGAACAACTGCGTAACGTCGATCTGCGTATCATGGACGCCCAGCAGCTTGACTACCCGGACAACTATTTCGACAAAGTCACCGCGATGTACGTCGCCTCGGTGGTGCCCGATCCGGCACGCATGGTCTCCGAGATGAAGCGGGTGTGTCGCCCTGGGGGCGACTTGTTCATCGTCAATCACTTCAGTCACAGCAACGGGTTTGTCCGAACTTTGGAGAACATCACCTCCATTGTCACGCCCTTTTTTGGGTTTACCTCGGTGTTTCCGCTGGACAAATTTCTGGAAGCGGCGAACTTCCAGCATTTCGAGATCGAGCCCGTTAATCTGTTCGGCTACTGGCTGCTTATTCACGCCGAGAACGAGTGACCCGAAACCCGAAACGGATTGAGTACGCGCTGTGAACTACCCAATGACAGAACCCACGACTTATTTCGGCAACGCCGGGTACCCAAGGGCCTTGCACACCAAAACCCTCGACTGGATCTCACCCTGAGTAGATCAATTTCATGGGTACCTTATTCGTCACCTTAGGCGGTTTACTGGCATTTTTTCTCGGCTATCGGTACTACGCACGGTTCCTGGCAAGCCGCATTTTCAAACTGGACCCGGATTTCCGCACGCCAGCACATGAACTCCAAGACGGCATCGACTATGTGCCCACCAGCCGCTGGGTACTGTGGGGCCATCATTTTGCTTCAGTCGCCGGTGCCGCACCTATCATCGGCCCCGCCATCGCGATGATCTGGGGGTGGCTACCCGCCCTGTTGTGGGTGCTGTTCGGCACTGTATTTATTGCCGGAATTCACGACTTCGGAACACTGTGGGCTTCTGTCCGCAACAAAGGCCAATCGGTTGGCAGTATCGCCGCCTCCGTGATCAACCCCCGGGCCCGCAGTCTTTTCCTACTGATTATTTTCTTCCTTATTCTCATCGTAAATGCCGTGTTCGCCGTGGCGATCGGAACGCTGTTCACAAAGTTCCCCTCCAGCGTTCTGCCCTATTGGCTGCAAATTCCGGTCGCCATGGCGATCGGATGGCTGGTTTACCGGCGCGGCGTGGATATCGTCTTGCCGGCGCTGGGCGCGCTTGTGTTGCTGCTGGGTTTTGTTTTTCTCGGCAGTGCGGTGCCGCTCAGCCTGCCCGCATCATGGCTCGGACTGCCGTCCACCGCGTGGTGGGTACTGATCATGCTGGCGTATTGTTCGTTCGCGTCCCGCCTCCCGGTCTGGCTTTTGCTCCAGCCGCGCGATTTTATCAACTCCCATCTGTTGTTTTTCTGCCTGGCCGTGCTGTATCTGGGGCTATTCGTCGGCCGTCCGGACTTTGTCGCACCGGCATTCAACAGGGCCGTACCGGCAGATGCCCCACCGCTTCTGCCGTTATTGTTCGTCACCATCGCCTGTGGCGCGATTTCCGGATTTCACGGCCTGGTCAGCTCCGGCACCTCATCGAAACAACTCGACAAAGAAACCGATGCCCGCTTGGTGGGATATTTGGGCTCCATTGGAGAAGGCTTGCTGGCCTTGATCGCCATTATGGCCACAGCGGCCGGCTTGGCCTCCACCGATGCATGGCAAAGCCACTACGGCAGCTGGGCGGAGGCCAGTACGGGCGGAATCGCGGTTTTCGTCACCGGCGCGGGCAATCTGCTTAGCCATCTCGGCATCGCACCGGCGATTGGCACGACGCTGGTGGCCACAATGGTGGTCGCCTTTGCGGCCACGTCGCTGGATACGTCCATGCGACTGCAGCGGTTTATCCTCAAAGAGATCGGAACCGAGTACCGAATGCCGGCACTGCAGAACACCAACATTGCCACGGCTATCTGTTTTTTTGCGTGCTTGGCACTGGCCTTCCTCGCCGACCCCAGCAACCCCGGTGCGGGCGGTATGGTCCTCTGGCCGCTATTCGGAACGACCAACCAGCTAACCGCTGCCCTGTCGCTGTTGATTCTGACCCTGCTGTTACATCGTCTTCGTCGGGGCTATATTTATTCCTTAATACCCTTTGTGTTGGTCGCCACGATGACGCTCTGGAGTATGGTTTTCAATATTCGCGCCTACCTGTCCGCCGGAAATTACCTGCTGGTGAGCATTGGGGGAATCATATTCGCACTGAACGTTTGGCTGCTGCTTGAGGGGTTCGGGGCCGCTAGACGCGCGCGGTCTCAAGCACCAGCAGCGCAAGATTTATCGTAACCGGTGCCGGGAAGCCTACTGAGATCATCGATGTTTCGGTCCCTGCCGAGCCAGATCGGATACGCAATACAGTGATCTGCGATAATCCGCGTAACAGCTCGCCCCCGTTCGACTCGTTACGGAGGCAAGAATCGGCCCACATAGGCCCAACTGAGGACGCTTAGTACTGTCCGATTATCGAAATCGTGCTGACGTAAACCGTGATCAACCACTCTAGGGCCTCCCTCTGGTGGCGACGGCTCCACCGTCTGAGCCATCTATACCGGGAACTTTACTACGCCCCCCACCGCCGGATGCTGGCCCGCCAGAACCGGCAGCAAGCCGATCTCTTTCGGCTACTGATTTCCATGGAAACCCTTGGCTTGCCCAATCCCGCCGCCTTTTACACATTGGAACTCACGCCTTTTCTGTTGGAAGATTTTCATGACTGGCATCGACGCATGGGCATGGAGAAATCGCCCCTGGAGGGCTACCGGTGCTGTTGAACTGGAAGCGCCGGGCCACCAAGCCCAACGCGACGGGCAATCCCCATTGGATTCGTTTTTTTGGCGGCAAAGGCGGGGTGGGGAAAACCACGTGTAGTAGTGCCTACGCCCTTTCGATGGCAGGGGCGGGCCATCGAACGCTGCTGGTTTCCACCGATCCGGCCCACTCCTTAAGCGACCTGCTAGAACACGCGCTGAGGGGACAGCCGCAGCAAGTAACCCAAAACCTTTGGGCATTTGAACTCGACCCCCATAGCGCAGCGCTCAGGTATCTGTCGGAAGTAAAGCGTAATATCAGTGCACTGGCTGCGCCGGAACTCCTGAAGGAAGCGCACCGGCAGGTGGATTTGGCCGCACACTCACCCGGAGCGGAAGAGCTCGCGTTGTTTGAGGAATTGGTCAGCACCCTGCTTGATGTCGCACCGGCTTACGATGGCGTGGTCTTCGACACCGCACCGACAGGCCATACGCTCCATTTGCTCGCCCTACCCGAACTGATGCAAGCCTGGGTAGATGGTCTGTTAGCCCGGCGCCTCCAAGCGCACGCCGTATGGTCGGACACCGGGCAAGGTCAATCCCCCAAGCTCGATCAAGCGCAACAAATTCTCAATCGCCGGCAGCACAGGTTTGACCGCGTCAGGCACTTGCTGATGGATCCCGAACGCTGTTCTTTCACGTTTGTGATGAACGCGGATCGTTTGTCCATGGCCGAGACGGAACGTGCCATGAAAACGCTGCGCCAAAACCACGTTCCGCTTGGCGGTGTCATCATCAATCGCACGACGCCCGCCAGCGAGCACAGCGCCTTGATGACTGCTCGCCGCACGGTCGAAGCAGGCTATATTGAGGCGACCCGCAAACGATTGGGTCGGTATACCGACGTGTATGTCATCCCCATGGCGAGCAGCGAAGTTCAGGGCTTAAGCAATCTGCGCGATCTCGGCGCCACTTTGAACAACCAAGGACTGGGCCCCAGCCAGACGAAACGATAACTAAGCGAGGAGACAGGCACATGTTTGAAAATGACGTATTAGCCCAAAAACGCATTCTGATCACCGGCGGCGGAACAGGCCTCGGGAAGGAAATGGCTGAGGAATACCTACGCCTGGGCGCCGATGTCTACATTTGCGGGCGACGCAAAAATGTGCTGGATGCGACCGCCGAACAACTGATGAACAAGCATGGCGGCTCAGTTAAAACCTTTGCGGTGGATATTCGCCAAGCCGATCGGGTCGATGCCATGATCGAGGAAATTTGGGAAGACGGCCCGCTCACCGGTTTGGTTAATAACGCCGCCGGCAATTTCCTCAGCCGCACCAAGGATCTCTCGCCGCGGGGTTTCGATGCGATCGCCAACACCGTTTTACATGGCACGTTCTATGTTACGCATGCCGTCGGCAGACGATGGATCGAAGGCGGCCACAGAGGTTCCATTATTTCCATCGTGGTTACTTGGGTATGGACCGGTTCACCCTTCGTCGTTCCCTCTGCGATGTCGAAAGCTGGAATTGATGTGATGACCAAATCCCTGGCGGTCGAGTGGGGTCCGCACGGCATTCGCCTCAATGCCATCGCACCTGGCCCGTTCCCCACAGAAGGGGCTTCCACCCGCCTCAGCCCGGGCATGGATAAGTCGGGGATGTTTGCCGGCGCCGGTGCCATGACGCCCTTGGGTCGGACCGGTGAGATGCAAGAACTCAAGAACTTGGCCACTTTTCTTATGGCCGACGGATGCGAGTACCTCACCGGACAGACCATCGCCATTGATGGTGCCGGTTATCTCGCCAACGGTGGCGGTTTCAACCAATTAAGAAATCTGTCCGACCGGGATTGGGACAAGATACGCGACATGATTAAGTCGCAAAATGAGCGCGATAAATCGCAACGATCGGTATAAAGAAAACCGTAGCCCGTCCGTCGAGCAAGGCGAGATAGCAAACCTGGCGACGCAAGTGGCCGTACCCAGGCCGTCGAATGGTTCAATACAGCCCCGAACGCGACCGCCAATCTCATTCAAAGGAATCGCATGACAAATCCCTTACTGCAGCAGGGACGGCCCGTTAGGACTTCTTCACGGGCCGCTTCCAGCCGTCGACGGTCCTTTGCTTAGTGCTCGAAAGGGTGAGTTTGTTCGCCGGTGCATCCTTGCGAATAGTGGACCCCGCACCGATATTGGCCCCGGCGCCAACCGTGACAGGGGCCACCAGCTCGGTGCCCGAACCAATGAAAGCACCGTCTCCAATTTCAGTCTGGTGTTTCCGGGCGCCATCGTAGTTACAGGTGATGGTACCCGCACCGATATTAACGTACTGGCCGACACGGGCATCACCCACATAGCTCAAGTGACTGATTTTGCTACCTTTGCCGACGGTGGATTGTTTTACTTCGACAAAATTACCCACATGGACGTGATCCGCCAAGTCTGCGCCCGGCCGCAGGCGGGCATACGGCCCAATCCTTGCTTCCGATCCAATGGTCGCGCCATCCAAATGACTGAAAGGCAGTACCTCTGTACAGGCTCCAATACGACAATCTCGGATCACACAATGCGCACCCACATGCACCCCATCCTCCAAGATCACCGTACCTTCAAAGACCGCGTTGACGTCGATCACCACATCCCGACCGCAGCGCAACTCCCCACGGACATCGAACCGCGAGGGGTCCATCAACGTCACGCCGTCATTGAGAAATCGCTCAGCCAAACGCAATTGATACGCGCGTTCCACCGCGGCCAGCTGCGAGCGATCGTTGACACCCAATACTTCCGAAGAATTTTCCGCCGCCTGGCTTTGAATAGGCCTGCCTTCGTCAGCCGCCATACCGACCACATCAGTCAGGTAATACTCGCGCTGCGCGTTCCCGCGCCCCAATTTTCCGATCAACGCTCGGAGTAACGCGGCAGGACAGGCCAAAAGACCGGTATTCACTTCAGGAATACGGCGTTGCTCCTCGTTCGCGTCCTTCTCTTCCACAATGCCGACGATTCGTTTTGTGGCGTCGCGGACGATGCGACCGTAGCCGGCAGGATTTTCCGGCCGGGTGGTGAGTAGGCTCAAATCACGATCACCGGCCTGAACGAGGGCGGAAAGGGTATCGGGCGTGACCAAAGGAACGTCCCCATACAAGACCAAAACGGAGGCATCGTCGGGAATCAAAGGCAGCGCCTGGGCAACAGCATGACCGGTTCCGAGTTGTTCTTTCTGCTCAACCCATGTGAAACCACAATCTGCGAAACGCCGGCGCACACTCTCGGCCCCGTGTCCGACCACCACACAGATTTGCTCGGGATTGAGTGCACTTGCCGTCTCAACCACGTGCGCAAGAAGAGGACGCCCTGCCAGCGGATGTAACACCTTGGGCAACGCCCCATTCATCCGGGTGCCCTTGCCGGCGGCGAGAATGACGACAGATAACGATGAAGCCATAGGAGGGCTAGAGACCTAATCAGGCAGTTAACGAGCCTCTATTATACGCAGCCGACCCCGCAAACGTGGCCGAAACAAAAAAGCCTGCAACGTGCGGGCTTTTAAGTGAAAGGCTAGCGTCGTATTTTTTTGAGACGCTCAAGCATCTGAAGTTTGGCGATCGACTCGGCGAGCTCGGTTTGCACCATCGTATAGTCGACATCCGCGTGCTTCTGATCGAGCGCTTCCTCGGCTCGCTTCTTCGCTTCCAATGCAGCAGCCTCATCAAGATCATGCGCCCGTGTAGCGGTATCCGCTAACACGGTGACCTTGTGCGGCTGGACCTCAAGCAGCCCGCCGGAGACGAAAAAATAGTTTTCTTCGCCGCGCTCATCACGAACCCGGACTTCACCCGGCCGCATTCTCGTTAACAACGGTGCGTGGCGAGGCGCGATGCCAACATCGCCCTCTGTCGCCGGCGCGATCACCATTTGGGCAGCGCCGGAATAGATCTCGCCCTCGGCGCTGACGATGTCGACATGAATTTGACTCATACTCTAAATACCTTTCGCCGGGCCGCACCGAGAATGCGATTCGAAAACGTCCCTTGAGGCGTACGGAAAACCTGATGGTACCGGCTCTTCATCAGCTAGCCACGCCAGTGGCCTTGAAGAAAACAAGCCGGTTATCTTCTCATCAAAGATTTTTCGCTTTCTCCACCGCCTCTTCCACGCTACCGACCATATAGAAGGCCTGTTCCGGCAATGAGTCGTACTCGCCATCCAAAATGCCTCGGAAACTGGCGATCGTATCCTTAAGCGAGACGTACTTGCCGGGAGAACCGGTGAACACCTCAGCCACGAAAAATGGCTGAGAAAGGAATCGTTGGATCTTGCGGGCCCGCGCCACGATGAGCTTGTCTTCTTCCGAAAGCTCGTCCATACCGAGAATCGCAATGATATCGCGCAGTTCTTTATACCGCTGCAACACGTTCTGCACGCCACGGGCCACGTTGTAGTGCTCTTCGCCAACGACCAACGGGTCGAGCTGACGCGAAGTGGAATCCAGCGGATCCACGGCCGGGTAAATACCGAGCTCCGCAATTTGCCGCGACAACACCACGGTAGCGTCCAAGTGTGCAAAGGTCGTGGCGGGCGAAGGGTCTGTCAAGTCGTCCGCGGGCACGTAAACCGCTTGGATCGAAGTAATGGAGCCGGTCTTGGTCGAAGTAATACGCTCCTGCAACTGCCCCATTTCTTCCGCCAGGGTCGGCTGATAACCCACCGCGGAAGGCATCCGGCCGAGCAACGCGGATACTTCTGTTCCGGCCAGGGTGTAGCGGTAGATGTTGTCTACAAACAACAACACGTCCCGGCCTTCGTCACGGAAATATTCGGCCATGGTCAAGCCGGTCAGGGCCACACGCAAACGGTTGCCTGGGGGCTCGTTCATCTGCCCGTAAACCAGCGAGACCTTGTCGAGAACGTTGGAGTCCTTCATTTCGTGGTAGAAGTCGTTCCCCTCACGAGTACGCTCCCCTACACCGGCAAACACCGAATATCCACTGTGCTCGATGGCGATGTTACGGATCAATTCCATCATATTGACGGTCTTACCGACGCCGGCGCCGCCGAACAAACCAACCTTGCCACCTTTGGCGAACGGGCAAAGCAGATCGATCACCTTAATACCCGTTTCGAGCAGCTCCTGACCGCCAGCCTGCTCCTCATAGGAAGGCGCCTTGCGATGGATCGCCCACCGATGTTCAGTTTCAACGGGCCCAGCTTCATCTACTGGCTCACCCAAGACGTCCATAATCCGCCCCAGAGTCGGCTTGCCAACCGGGACGGAGATCGGTGCGCCCGTGTCTCGTACCGCCACCCCGCGTTGCAGACCGTCGCTCGAGCCCATCGCGATGGTTCTTACAACACCATCGCCCAACTGCTGCTGAACCTCTAGCACGAGGTTACGGTCTTCTACGACCAAAGCGTTGTGAACGGCGGGAATGCTGTCACGCGGGAACTCCACGTCGACAACCGCACCAATAATCTGAACAATCTTTCCGGAGCTCATGCTTACTGTTCCCCTAAAGGCATCAAGCCGCTTCTTTCCCTTTTGGAATCCGCGAGTTGCATTCGGTAATGGCCGATATGATGATCCGTCAGCTTACTGCCGCGGCACCACCGATAATTTCAGAAAGTTCCTGCGTAATCGCAGCTTGCCGTGCCTTGTTATACACAAGTTGGAGGCTACGGATAATCTCACCGGCGTTGTCGCTCGCACTTTTCATGGCAACCATTCGTGCCGCCATTTCACAAGCCACGTTCTCAACAACCGCCTGGTATACCTGCGATTCGACGTAGCGCATCAATACGTCATCCAACAACCCTTCGGCACTCGGCTCGTAGATGTAATCCCAATTATCGAGCATGGCCTCTTCGACCACCGGCTCGACGGGAAGAACCTTACGGACTTCCGGCCGCTGGGTCATGGTGTTCACGAAAAAGTTTTGAACCAAGAATAAACGGTCGATCTCTTCATTACGGTACGCGTCCAACATGACCTTAATGGAACCCACTAAGTCATCAAGATGCGGCGCGTCGCCCAAATGCGTGTTTTGCGCGACGATGCGTCCGCCAACACGCCTAAAAAACGACACACCCTTACTACCGAACACGCACACA
This sequence comes from Pseudomonadota bacterium, assembly GCA_034189865.1. Lineage (NCBI taxonomy): Bacteria > Pseudomonadati > Pseudomonadota > Pseudomonadota bacterium. Next base: position 168,854 of record JAXHTV010000001.1, read on the forward strand.
TCGATTTCGACGTCCCGATCCGCCCATTCTTTCATCGCTGCCGCAGCTGTTTTGAACAGGTTGACGTTGAGGCCGCCGCACAAACCGCGGTCCGTCGAAACCAGGATAAACCCGACTCGTTTGACGTTTTCGCGCTCTACTAGGAACGGATGCCGGTATTCAGGATTCGCTTCGGCAAGATGGCCAATCACGTCTCTCATGCGCTCGGCATAAGGACGGGTCGCAGCCATTTGCTCCTGTGCTTTACGCATTTTGCTCGCCGCGACCATTTCCATGGCTTTGGTGATTTTCTGCGTATTTTGAATACTGCGAATCTGAGTTCGGATTTCTTTCGCGCCAGCCATGGGATCTCCTACTCGTCAAACAACCGATCAATCACCAAGTCCCATTGGCCTTGAAATCCTCAACGACTTTACGAAGCCCATCGGCGATCTCATCGTTGTAGTCGCCCGTGCTGTCAATCTGGCCCAGCAAATCTGAGAAATTCGATTTCGCATGATCTTGGAGGGCGCGCTCGAAGCCTCCGACCTGCTTGACATCCAGATCGTCGAGATAGCCTTCGTTAACCGCAAACAGAGACAACGCCATCAATGAAATCGATAGCGGATCGTACTGTTTCTGTTTCATCAACTCAGTCACACGCTGACCGCGGTCGAGCTGTTTCCGCGTCGCTTCGTCCAGGTCCGAGGCGAACTGCGCAAATGCAGCCAACTCACGATACTGAGCGAGGGCAAGACGAACACCGCCACCAAGCTTTTTGATGATCTTGGTCTGCGCCGCGCCGCCGACACGGGACACCGACAATCCGGCGTTGATAGCCGGCCGAATGCCCGCGTTGAACAAATCCGACTCCAGATAGATCTGACCGTCGGTAATGGAAATCACGTTGGTAGGAACGAAAGCCGATACGTCACCGGCTTGGGTTTCGATAATCGGCAACGCAGTCAATGAGCCAGTTTGCCCTTTTACTTCCCCGTTGGTGATGTTCTCGATGTGCGCCGCATTGACGCGAGCTGCACGCTCTAGCAAGCGGGAATGCAGGTAGAAAACGTCCCCGGGGTAGGCTTCACGGCCGGGCGGACGCCGAAGTAAGAGCGAAATCTGGCGATAGGCCCACGCTTGCTTGGTCAAGTCATCATAGACAATCAGAGCATCTTCGCCACGATCGCGGAAGTACTCGCCCATGGCGCAACCAGAATACGCTGAGATATATTGCATCGCAGCCGGATCGGATGCCGTCGCCGCAACCACGATCGTATGGTCCATGGCGCCGTGTTCTTCCAACTTACGCACCACCGAGGCGATACTCGATGCCTTCTGCCCGATCGCAACGTAAATGCACTTAACTCCGGTGCCTTTTTGATTGATGATGGCATCAATGGCAACGGCGGTTTTTCCTGTCTGGCGGTCGCCAATAATCAATTCACGCTGGCCACGGCCGACCGGGACCATGGCGTCGATTGACTTCAGGCCGGTTTGGACCGGCTGTGACACGGACTGTCGCGCAATAACGCCGGGAGCGACCTTCTCGATTGGGGAGGTAATTTTTGATTCCACCTCACCCTTGCCGTCAATACCCTGCCCAAGCGCATTGACGACTCGACCCAAGAGGGCCTCTCCGACGGGGACCTCGAGGATTCGGCCGGTGCATCGAACCGTGTCACCTTCACGAATATGCTCATAGGCACCAAGCACCACGGCGCCGACTGAGTCCCGCTCGAGGTTGAGCGCCAAGCCGAAGACGCCACCGGGAAACTCCAACATTTCGCCCTGCAGTGCGTCGGCCAAGCCGTGAATCCGACAGATTCCGTCCGCCACACTCACCACGGTACCTTCGGCCCGAGCCTCGGCGACGACTTCGAAATTCTCTATGCGCTGCTTGATTAGCTCGCTAATTTCGGAAGGATTGAGTTGCATCATGCTACCTCATCAATGAACCAGAGCGCCGGACAATCTATCCAGCTTGCTGCGTACGGACCCGTCGATTACTAAGTCACCCGCTCGGATCACGGCACCCCCGAGCAGATTTTCGTCTACGGAACTAGTCAGTCTGACCTCACGTCCAAGCTTATCTTTAAGTGCCTGGGCGAGCTTGGCGCTTTGCTGTTCTTGCAGCGGGACCGCCGAACAGATGTCGACGTCGATCGTGCCTTCCGCCTCAGCTCTCAGCACTTCGTAGATTTCAGCAATCACTGAAATCAATTTAAGACGGCGGTTTACGAGCAACAGTCTGACAAAGTTCAGACCGTCCGCACCCAATTGTTCGCCGATCGCCGACTGGATCACGCCTTGAACGACATCGCGTCCGTAACGAGGATCGTCGATCAACCGAGCCAAATCGTCGTTACCCACCAATTGGGCCAACAAATCAAGCCGCTCCGACCACGCCCCGAAGTTTCCGGCATCACGCGCTAGCTGAAAAATGGCCTTGGCGTAAGGTCGTGCCAAAGTTGTCTGTTCAGACATACGGCACCCACCTAGACCTGAGATACGAGATCGTCGATTAGGCGCTCGTGACTCGCCGCGTCGACCTCCCGCTCGAGGATACGGCCGGCAGCGGTCACCGCAAGCGTCGCGACCTCTTTACGGAGAGACTCTCGAGCCCGAACCCGTTCTTGCTCGATCTCGGATTGCGCGGCGGTAATCAGGCGCTCACCCTCGGATCGCGCCTCAACCTTCGCCTGCTCGATGGTCTCGTTGCTGCGCTTGTTGGCTTGAGCCAGGATCTCAGAAGCCTGATCGCGGGCCGCGCGAAGAATCTTGTCCGCTTCGTCTCGCGCCTTATCCAATTGCTCCGACCCCTGCTCGGCAGCCGCAAGACCATCAGCAATTCGCTTTTGCCGATCCTGCATCGCCTGCGTAAGGGGCGGCCAGATAAATTTCATCATGAACCAAACGAACACCGCGAACGTGATCATTTGGCCAATTAAGGTTGCATTGATCCCCACGATCTAACCCCCGTTTATACTCTCCGTTGGTACCTTAGAGCCCAAGCGCAGCCAAGAACGGGTTAGCGAACATCATGAGAAGACCCATTGCAACGCCGATAATGGCCACGGCGTCCAAAAGACCGGCGATGATAAACATGCGGGTTTGGAGCATACCCGCCAATTCAGGCTGACGAGCTACACCTTCAAGGAACTTGCCACCCAGCAGTCCGAAACCAATCGCGGTTCCAATGGCGGCGAGACCGAAGATAAGACCAACGGTCAAAGCGGTGTTGGCTTGGATCTGGGCAATCAGGGCTTCCATCGTTCCTCCTAATAGACAAAAACGAGTATTTACAAATTAGTGGGATTCGTACGCCATCGCCAAATAGACGATAGTGAGCGTCATAAAAATAAAGGCTTGCAGCGGTACGACCAGGATGTGAAAAATCGCCCACGCACCGCCGGGAATAAATTGGGCCCAAGCGGGTAGCAGCGCGATCAACACAAAAATGAGCTCTCCAGCGTACAAGTTGCCAAACAACCGGAGCGCGAGAGACAAGGGCTTGGCGAGCAGCTCAACGATATTCAACACGACGTTGAAAGGAATCAACCACTTACCAAATGGGTGGAACAAGATTTCCTTGGCGAACCCACCGACGCCTTTGCCCATAAAGCTATAAACGAATATCAACAGAAAGACCGATAGCGAGAGAGCGAAGGTAGCGCTCATGTCGGCCGAAGGGACAGGGCGGAAATACTCGACACCGAACATGCCTGCAATAAGAGGCAATAGATCGACCGGAACCAAGTCCATGGTATTCCACAGCAATACCCAGCAGAAAACCGTCAAGGCCAACGGTGCAATCAGCTTACTGTCAGCATGGAAAGTCTCTGCGACGACGCCATCTACGAATTCGATAACCGACTCGACAAAGTTCTGCAGCCCGCCCGGCACCCCGGACGTTGCGCGCGCGGCGGCGACTCGGAATAGCGCGACAAACATGACTCCCAAGGTGATCGAAACCAGAAGGGTATCGATGTTGAAGGTCCAAAAACCTTCGCCGACGCTCCAACCGGTGAGATGGTGCGTCACGTATTCTTGAGGTGAATGACCCGCCTCAGCTGCCATGCAAAAAGCCCTTACTTTTGCTTACGTTTGTCGATTGGGGTCGATTCGGAGTCGCCCCAGAGCAGTGAAAACCAGTAAATACTGGTCGCCGCCATGTAAGTCAGAATGAGCGCCACGAACTGCTCGTGAAAGTAGCGAATCGCCACAATGAACAGGGCAATAGTAACTACCCACTTCATCGCTTCACCCCGCACCAATGCTGAGAGCAGTTGGTCGGGGGGAGCGCCGGGACTCGGGGAAAACAATCGCAGAGCAAAATAGCCACTTGCGATAACGTTGATTCCGCCTCCGGCCAGCGCTGCCAGCGCGTTTCTCACATCCCAGACAAAAAAAAACGCCGTCGCGGCAGCCAAAGACACTCCGATCTGCCACAACAGGATCCGACCTACTATGGTTTTAGTCATAACCGACTAATCGTGCCTAGGCCTACGCCTGCGTCGCCGGCGATCTGGGCTGACCTCATTCAAAGGCGCCGCAAGTATATAGAGTTGGAGGTTGAGGGTCAACGCTCTGTGACGGCGAATCATTTTAGATGACGAATGATGCCGTCCAGCTCATCGAGCGAGTGGTAATGAATCACCACTTTGCCCTTCCCCTCGCGGTGCTGGAGAGTGACCCGCGCGCCGAGACATTCAGACAACTCCTCTTGCAAACGAGCCACATCCGCGTCGACGCGCTCTGACCTTGAATCGGCTCCTTTCTTCTGCGGTGGATCGATTGTCGCTCGAACCAGCTTTTCGGTCTGACGAACAGTCAGACCACGGTCCACCACCGCCTTCGCGGCCTCGGACTGCGCTCGACCATTCAAACCCAACAACGCCCGCGCATGGCCCATTTCGAGCTCGCGGTTCTGAAGGCGCTCCTTCACATCTGAGTTCAACTCGATCAGCCGCATCAGGTTAGTCACGGTCGCGCGGGAGCGACCGACCGCATCGGCGACCTGTTGATGCGTTAACTCAAATTCGTGGCGCAGCCGATCCAACGCCTGCGCCTCCTCCATGGGACTGAGGTCTTCACGTTGAATGTTTTCTATGAGAGCAATGGCCGTAGCCGCGCGGTCGGAGACTTCCCGCACAACGCATGGCACGGTCGCCAGCCCGGCCAATTGAGCCGCCCGCCATCGCCGCTCGCCAGCGATGATTTCATAACGATCCGCCCCTAAAGCGCGAACGACGATCGGCTGCACAATGCCTTGGGCTCTGATCGACTCAGCCAACTCTTCGAGTGCTGCCTGGCTCATCACCTGACGCGGCTGATGAGGCCCTGGAGACAAGAATTCGATGGGTAGGTGCTGTAAGCGCTCCGCGCCTCCAGGGGCTTCGCCTTTGCCGGGCACGGTGCCCAGCAGCGAATCCAGCCCTCGCCCCAGCCCTCTCTTTTTTACCGACATCCCTTGCGCCCTTCCCGATCGACTCAAACCGCAAGCCGACCGACAGGCCGACCGTCCCGACGCAATAGCTCGCCGGCCAAGGCCATATGGGCAACGGCACCACGCGCAGTGCGATCATAGTGCACGACCGGCAATCCGAAACTCGGCGCCTCTGCCAGTCGAACGTTCCGCGGAATAACGGTCCGATAAACTTTGTCGCCAAAATGCTCCAACAACTGCATCGATACTTCTTTCGATAAGCGGCTGCGGGGATCAAACATCGTGCGTAACAAGCCTTCAATGTGGAGCGCCGGATTCAGCTGCTCCTGGACACGCTCAATGGTATTGAGTAGGGCCGTAAGACCTTCCAGCGCGTAGTACTCGCATTGCACCGGAATCAGCAACCGATCAGCGGCCGCCAGGGCATTGATCGTGAGCATGTTCAAAGACGGGGGGCAATCGATCACGATGTAGTCGAATTTCGGGCGGACTTCTTGCAAAACCGCGCGCAATCGCAACTGTTGATCGGTGCGCTCCATTAACGCGACTTCCGCAGCCGTCAAATCCCCATTCGCCGGCAAAACGAAAAGCCCGTCATCGCGCGGCGCGACCATCGTCTCCTCAACGCCCGCCTCACCCAACAACACTTCACAGGTGGTGAGATCCACTTGATGCTTATCCAAACCACTGCCGACCGTTGCATTACCTTGCGGATCCATGTCGACCAGCAGCACCCGCAGCTTGGCCATGGCCAAGGCGGCCGCCAGATTGACGCTGGTGGTGGTCTTACCCACCCCGCCCTTTTGGTTCGCAACCGCGATCACAGCGCTCATTTAGCCATCAACTCCACCGTCACGAAGGGATTCAGAATCATCAACGCGGATCCATTCCACGACATGCCGCTCAGCTTCCAGGTGCGGCACGTCCAATCGACGAATGACGCCCTGGCGGTAACCGCAAAGATTCAAAGACAATTGTTCTCCTGGTTCCGCGCCTTTCATTAACAACAAACGCCCCCCTAACGCACAATGGGGCTTGGCCAGCGCCGCCAGCTTACCGGATGCCCCGACCGCCCGAGCGACGACTGTATCGTATCTCACTTGGGATTTGTGGCTCTCTGCCCGCCCTTGGACGGCCTGGACATTGCCCAACCCCAACGTCATGATGGCGTGCCGGACAAAGCGTATCTTTTTTCCATTGGCATCCAACAGCACAAATTGCCGCTCCGGCGCCATGATGGCGAACGGAATCCCAGGCAGACCCGCACCGGTCCCCAGATCCAGTATCCGCGCCCCGGACAAATACGGGAGCACCGCGAGGCTGTCCAACAGGTGGTGCGTGACCATTTGCGCGGGTTGTCGAATCGCGGTCAAATTGTACGCGGCATTCCATCGCGCCAACTCGTCGACAAAACGAATCATCGTTTCTACCTGACGATCCGACGGACTCAGCCCCAATCGCGCACAACCACGCCGCAAGCTCATTTTGTAATTTTCGGTCGACGCCACGATCACCATTCGCCCACCACGACTCTGCTCGACACGCGACCCGCGATAATGGCTCGAAACGGCGCGCCCCACGGCCCATCATACATCGCTTGAACCGGCAACCTACGATCCATGAGGCCCACGAAAAACCCGAGGAATTCTCGTCCAGTTGATATCCCATGGACGATTGCCTGACGATAGAACGCTATGAGCATAAACGAAGCGCACCCCTACGATAAATTGAGCCCGGATGTCATTCTCGACGCTACGGAGAGCGCGGGCTATCTCTGCGATGGCTTTTTGCTCGCCATGAACAGTTACGAAAATCGTGTCTACCAAGTCGGAATCCATGATGAAAAACCCGTCATCGTAAAATTTTATCGTCCGGGCCGGTGGTCCGATGCGGCGATACTCGAAGAACATGAGTTTGCGCGAGAACTCGATCGTTTGGAGATCCCGGTCGTTGCGCCGCTGGCAGACCGTCCGGGGGAGACCTTACACTACTTTGCCGGCTACCGATTTGCCGTCTTTCCGCGCCGGAGCGGACGCCCCCCGAACCTTGAAAACGAGGACACGCTTAGCGTGCTTGGCCGATTCCTGGGGCGCTTGCACGCGTGCGGATCGTCACGACCGTTCCGACATCGAACATCGATCGATAGCCGACGATTGGGGCACGAGTCACGGCGCTATCTGCTGTCAACGAACTTCATCCCTGAGTTCCTGACCCAACGGTATTCAAACATCACGGCCGACCTGCTTGAGACCATCGACTCCGCGTTTGCGAAATTACCTCACATTCGCCCCATCCGTTTACACGGCGATTGCCACCCGGGAAACCTCTTATGGTCCGACCGCGGCCCGCACATCGTCGATCTCGATGACTGCGCCACGGGTCCTGCCATACAGGATTTGTGGATGCTAATCTCCGGCGACCGGCAGAGCCAGGCACGACAACTGGCCACCATCCTCGAAGGATATCAGCAGTTCAACGATTTTGATTTTCGTGAAATCACGCTAATCGAAAGCTTGCGTACGCTGCGCATGATCCATCATAGCGCTTGGTTGGCGCGCCGATGGAATGATCCAGCGTTTCCGCGCGCGTTTCCGTGGTTTGACTCCCCGCGCTACTGGGAAGAGCAGATACTTATACTGCTAGAACAGCGGTCGTTACTGGACGAACCCACGCTTGAATTGTATTAGTCATGGGAAACAACAAATGAACTGCGCGCAGCCACGCGCATCGTCCTCCCTCCAACCACCAAACTGTCTGTCAATTTGCCAGAATCCACCATGAACCCAACACTAAGCCCAACCGGTGCGAGCCACTCCCCACCGCGCGTAAATCACGAAATTTCCATCGGCGTCAGCTCATGCCTACTGGGCGAGTCGGTTCGGTACAACGGCGGCCATAAACGCGACCGCTTCGTGGCGGACATCCTCGCATCCTATTTTCAGCTGATTCCGGTATGCCCTGAGGTTGCTGTGGGCATGGGCGTGCCACGGGAGCCGATTCGACTGGAACTCAGAGACGCTCAGATCCGCGCGGTCGGCGTAAAAGACAAAAGCCGCGACATGACACAGCCACTCCGCGAATATGGGCGCCGGATGGCGGCGGAGCTTCCATCCATCTGCGGTTATATCTTTAAAAGCAAGTCTCCCAGCTGCGGAGTCGAACGCGTGAAAGTCTACGTACCCGGTGGACGCCCACTCAATGATGGCCGAGGCGTGTACGCCGCAGAAATCGCTCAAGCCCGACCTCTTCTACCCATCGAGGAAGAAGGGCGGCTTAACGACTCCGTGCTCCGCGAAAACTTCATTGAGCGGGTTTTCGCCTTCCACCGCTGGCAACAATTCTTGGCAAATAGCGCAACGGCCGAACGTTTGGTTGAGTTCCACACGGCTCACAAACTGGTGCTGATGGCCCATGGCACACAACGGCTTCGCGAACTGGGTCGACTCGTGGCAAAAGCGGGAAGCGAACCCATCGCCGACCTGGTCGAAGAATACGGTAGGGCGTTTATGCTAACGCTCAGTTATCGGGCAACTCGAAAGCGGCATAGCAACGTGCTGTTCCATGCCATGGGCTACCTCAAGAAGCACTTAAACACGGAGGATAAGCAGGAGCTAACGAACCTGATTCACAGTTACCGAACTGCCGAGGTTCCTTTGATTGTCCCCGTGACGCTGCTAAGACACCACTTTCGCGTACACCCACATCCGTACATAGAAAAACAACTGTACTTTCAGTGGGCGCCCGCCGGACTCAGTCTCTGGAACAGCATTTAGCTGAACCGGTCCTGGGGTGAAGTGAATCAGTCGCCCGGCCAATCTCAACCGGGCGACTTGTCGTTAGAAAGGCGCGGGTTGTAGCAAACAACACACGGAACTGGTCCGGCGCTTACGGCCGAAAAAGCCATTCGCTTTCACCCAACGGCCTGGGTTACTCATTTCAGATTTCGGGCGATCAATTGCGCAATCCCGTCAGATGCCGCACGCAGCCCCCGGACCGCGGGACTTTCATCGCATTGTTCTTCATCCGCACACAGCCAGGCAAAATCCCTTACGCTGTACTGAGGATCAGCCGGCATATCCGTCGCCCCCTCAACCGGGATCGGGCCGCCGTAAACCATGCTTGTCGCGTACAAACGCTCCTTGGAATCAGCCGACACCAAATCGACAAACACTTCTAACGTGGGCACATAGGGTTCGTTCGGACTCAGCGCCGTATAGCCCGCAAACTCCACATAGACATGCAGGTAAGCATCGAAGCTTTGGGATGGCTGCGCCGGATAGTCACCCAAAAACCTGAAACCCCGAATCGAACCCGCATGACGCTGCTCATCGACCGGGACGTCCAGCACATTATAACCCACGGCCTGCAGGTGACGAGCAATGTTCTCCGTGAGATCCTCCGCCACGCTGAAATTCCATTGTTCAATGGTTTGAGTTAACTCGTAATTGCGGCTCGCCCTGTCTGCTTGACGAACAGACTGACTGACGCCCGCTCCGACAATACGGCCAGGCAATGTCACACCGGGGTTCGCTGGCAAAGGATACCGCAGTATCCTTGCGTCATAGAGGGCGGGATCCTGGATCGTGAGCAGACCTATCCGACTGTCAGGCCCCAACAGGGATTCCGGTGGTTCTTCCCGCGTTAGTTGTGGCGCAGGCCCACAACCTCCAAGACCCAGCAATAGGACCGCGATCAGTACCCAGCCAAATCGCTTATACATATTAGCTATCTCCTTGCTTCGTTTCAGGCCCTGACTCCATCAGGTTCACACTGTTTTCGCACGCGGACCATCTCGGAAACATTTTGTCGGCCAGACCCGGTTTAATCGAGTGGTGCTTGCTGTTTCTCGAATCGGCGATTTGAAACCTGGGCGTGGGACCAAAAAGTCTCAGCCCTGAGACCTATGAAGTCATACCCTGGACGACACGCCCTTAATAATATAGTTCGCAACGTGGGAATGCGCCGTTTCGCTTTTCGGGCGACGCCCTTCACGAAACATGGCCATCATGGTTAACCCGAAACGTTTGCGTCCCCTCATCATTTATCTCAGACCACAAGGTCTGGTAGGCAAAACTAGCTGAATGCTAGCCAGGTCGCAACTGCAATGAATCACTTACAGGCAACTAATCGCTCTTTTCGGCGATTTTTTTGATGCTCTGCAGCTGCGTATTTGCCACCTTTTTTGTATACCACGCCATCAAAGAGGCCAAGCGGGCCGCGGTTGGATCGGACTCAATCATCTGAGTCCGATAGACCAATCGGGACAAATGGTCATCTGTCTGCTCCAGCTCGTACTGAACTTCGACGGTAGCACGAGGGTGCTCCAGTCGAATGGCCAGATACCGGGGCGGTTCGTAGCGGATCACCTTACCTAAGTATTCAACGGCACGACCGAACTCGCGGACCCGCTGCCGAAAACGCGTTCCCACAACCTCAGGTGGTTCAGGCCGGGAGAGATAGACGGTCTCCTCCAACCCCACCATCCAGCGCTGCACAGATGCATCATCATCCAGCACCGAAAACACCCGCGACGCGGGAGCCGCAATCTGCGCACTTAACTCAATATTCACCGGCCAACTCGGACCACGGGGGCTGAAAAAAACGGCAACATTGGCCGCCGCTAAAAGTCCTGCAAGCCTTTGTAGTCGATGGCAGCGGCATAATCCAGCAGTTCTTGTTCCGAAACATCGTCGCCCTGAATCGTAACCAGAAATCGATTCGCAACAGCCATCTGTATCTCACCACTGGAATCTTGCTCATCATAGGTCACCATCGCTTTCTGCCCCGCGATACGCTTCATTTTGGCTCCCTGCGACGACATGGCCATGGGATTCGATAGCAGCATCAACATGCCCTGCAGCATGGGAGAATCGGTAGCAATCGTGACCTCAATCCGCTGACCGTCCTTCCCGGTATACGCTCGATTTGCCGTCACGCCCCCGCCGAACATGGCACCGGCCATGGCCTCAGAGTTTGACCCTTCCGCAGTCCAACCCGACAAGGGCGCCGGCAAAAATTCAACCAGTTGTTCTCCGCGCTGCTGACGTATCAGTTGAGCGGCATATTCGAGGCTGCTGACGGCTTCCGCGCGATCACCTTCGGAATAGTAGTTCAACGCTTCTTCAATGGTGTCGGACACCTCATCCGCAAACGCAGGAATCCCGAAAGCCATCATCCAAATGGCACAAAATCCGCAGACGAAGATCACTGACTTCAATCGCTTACTCAGCACGGCGTACTCCTTGTCTCACCCAAGCCATTGGACGATGTATTAAGCCAAACGGGATTCATCCTAACAAGGTCCGCTAGCCTTTGAAATGCATGCCACGTCGCAGGCGACTCGCCTCGCCCAGGACAACTCCCCTATGATTTTAATCGTCTTCGTTGGGCCAAGCGTGAACCACAAACGCCGGCTCTCCCTGCTTTGCCTGCTCATAACACGCGAGCGCTTCCGGCTCTTCCGGCCGTCGGTCGTGTGAAACGTGTTCGCAATGCTCCAAGGATGCAACCACCCATTCCGCTTGGTCGAGTTCGGAGCGCGCTATCTGCTCGGCCGCTGTTAAATCGTCGCGATTGATCCAACAGTGCACGTATGCGCCACCGATGGTCGCCCGGAAACTTGCATTGTCTTTGGGGTAAACATGGTAGATCAAAAACTGCATGATGAGACTCTGGGTTCGCAAGTCGACCGACGGATTAGCTATCGGGTGCAATATTGAAACGCGATCTGTCGGCAATCAATTCAAGATAGACTCTGCCCAGCGAATCGACTGCAGATACTCGCGGGCGGGCGATTTGGGGCACACGGCGAGCAACGACGGACTATCGAAGTCGCCGCGCTCATAGGCCAGGACAGCGCTGAGAATACCGCCTAAAGGGCCCTCTTGACGGATCAGTGCAACCTTGAGAACGTCGTTAAGAGAAAGGTTTTCCATGACCCGCTCCATGGAGCAATCCATCATCGCGTCGAGCGTGGACAGCAAGCCCACCGTAAACGCAGAATCGGTTGCCAACGAGACACGTGCCGCTATGAGTTCGCACATTTTGGCACGAATCAAACTCAACCTGTAAAGCTCATCCGGATGGTCGTCCAAACCACTGAGCACGATGACCGTGGCAATACTGCGCACAACATCGAGCCCTAGCATCACAATCGCTTCTTGAATCGATGAAACATTACGCCGAATTCCAAACTGAGCCGAGTTAATCAACTTAAGCAACCGAAAACTTAATGAAAAGTCTTCCTGCGCGATAGTCGCCAACTCGGTAACCTTCACATTCGGATCCGACAATCGCGCGAGCAGTTGGAGTATCCGTTGCCGCACCACGGGAATCCTACGCTGGTCGACACGGCGCGGACGACAGAAAAAATACCCTTGAAACAAATCGAACCCCAATCGCGTACAACGGGCAAACTCTTCGGGCGTTTCGACCTTCTCGGCTAACAGCTGCACCGGCCACTGACGCAGTGCCTGGACCTGACTTGGCAATTCGTCCGGAGGAATTGCTTGGATGTCGACTTTCACGATATCCGCCATGGCCACCATGGAATCCATCCCCGCGCGGTAGACGAAGTCATCCAGCGCCAAGCGGTAGCCGACGCCACCCAATCGAGAGAGCGCGTGCAACAAATCATCATCGATTTCGATATTTTCCAGCACCTCCAAAACGACCTGATTCGGCGGAAAAGGAAGCGGATCGGTATTGACCAGAAAATGGCGCGTCATGTTCACAAAGGCGATTTTATCGCCGATCAAGCTATGCAAACCAATCTCCGTCAACGCCGCCATGATGACCTCTGACGTCGCTTTGTCGCCGTCGACATCGGAACATTCGTCGTTGCCGGGTGTGCGATATAAAAGCTCATAAGCCACCACACTCATCGATCGATCGAATACCGCCTGTCTGCCCACCGAAATCGAATGCATTCCCAATCCTTTCCTTTCACTATCTCCCTGCCAAGACACCCAGACAACTCTCAGGGGCGACGAACATCGCCCGGCGTTTAACCTGGCTAACAACCCCTATCGGCGAAAAATTCGACGACTGTATGGATTGGGCAACAATAAAATTAAAGCGGAAGAGTTGCGGGACCAAGAATGGATCGCTTGGCCGCAGGGATGCGGCTGACGGCTATCTGGCCTTTGAATCGAAAGAGGATGATGAGGACAAAAAGTTTCGCGGCCGCTTAACCGGAGAAGACTACAAGATGCTGTTTACAGAAAAATCAGAGCTAGGACGCCGGCGTTAATCGCAACGACCCGTCTGATCACGATACCGATCCATTGAAATCACGGGCGCACGAGTAAGATCCCTTGGCTTGGAAGGATCGATATCGCCGACGATACACGGTACAAACTGATTGTGAAAAGCGTCCATCATCAAATGAGACAACCGAACGCAACCGCCGATCGGTGTACGCGACCGGCGACGCTCCATGTCGATACGAAACTGCAACCCGCGAAGACGACAGCGATTTGCAGCGGACGCAGAGCCAATCAGCCGCTCGATTTCCTCACAGCGCCGCGCCTCGAAAGCCTGTGGGTCGCTTTTTGCGAGATCAGCCCAGGTATCAAAATCGAATTTCCCGGTTCGTTCACTTTCCATGTCGCTCTCCCTCTACCCCATAACGAGGGGAAATCCTGGAACCCATATCGGTTAATTCTACACGAATCCCTTTTTGCTCTCATGGATAGACCGACTTCTGTTCCCCTGGCCCAATCGCTTAACGACCCGGTCTATTGCAAGCGCCCCAAAGACCTGATACCGACCTGACCGTCAAGAATGATGAAACATGGGCCGATAACGAGAGACATCGTGGACTGTGTACTTCTGATTAAAACACTATGCACCGCCATACCATTCGCCACCAGACCTACCGCCTACTTGACGAAGAGCTGTTCTCTAGTCGGGAAAGCCGCTGGTTGCATAGCGCCATCGTCGTTCTGATCGCGCTCAACGTGGTCGCCGTGATTCTGGAGTCGGTGGATTCTTTCTCGGTGCGGTACGGAGCTCTGTTCTCGCGCTTCGAGGATGTGTCCGTAGCGATTTTTACCGCTGAATATCTTTGCCGTTTCTGGTCCTGCGTCGAGAATCCGAGAAACTCCCGCGAACGCCCACTTGCTGCGCGGCTTAGATATATCGTGTCTCCCGGTGCGCTGATCGATCTATTAGCGATACTACCCTACTTTTTGTCCATACTCGTGGCACTCGACCTGCGATTCCTGCGCGTACTCAGGCTCCTTCGAGTATTCAAACTGACCCGCTACTTCTCGGCGTTGGAAGTTGTTTTATCTGTATTAAAAGAAGAAGCTCGAGCTTTCGGTGCTGCGCTGTTCGTACTCATGGTCATCTTAGTGCTCGCATCTAGCGGAATTTACATTTTCGAACATGAAGCACAACCAGATGCCTTTGGCAGCATTCCGGCAGCCATGTGGTGGGCAGTAGCAACTCTAACCACCGTTGGGTATGGCGATGTAACACCCATTACTGCTGGAGGCAGGGTATTCGGTGCTACCGTAACGATTGTCGGAATCGGCATGGTCGCCCTGCCGGCCGGCATACTGGCCTCGGCGTTCTCCGACCAACTACACCGTCGAAAGGAGACCTATGCGGCAGCGATAGACCAAGCGCTGGGCGACGAAACCATAACGCGGCCGGAGGCAGACTTTTTGGAAGAGGTCCGCGTTCGTTTGGGGCTCAGCCCGGAGGAGGCGCTCAGGATCTACGAGCGACGGATGAACCGAAAAAGCGCCGGATATCCAATCGATGAGAATACCCCCCCTCCTTGTGGCAATTCAATTGCAAGCTGCCCATACCGAAGCGGCACATTGCAATCCAATACAAAGCCCTCGGGGAATCAAACCGGCAGCACACCACCAGTACAAAACAACTGAAGTCTCACCCTCGGGAATGGACCTTCGTCTAGAAACCGTCGCTGCGGACTAAGCGGCGGCCCAGCGGAGCGACGACAGGGTATGCGGCTCATCGACCACGCTCCCTTGAGCATAATCAACGCCCAGCGCTCTCCATGTTTCCAATGAAACCTCATCGGAAACATGGGTTGCGACTAGCTGTATTCCCGAAGCGGCCGTGAGGACTCTGACCGCAGAGACATAGGCTTTATGAACTGCGTCCTTTGCCAAGTCCTCCGATGACCCGACATCAATTTTGACAAAATTCACAGCGAAATCGCGAAGCCGGTTAATCGAACCGATCTGTGCGCCGAATCCGTCGATCGCAAAGCGACATCCCAAAGGCCTCAACAGTTGGACGAGCGCCTTAAATGCCAACTCGCAGCTGATCGCATCGACCTCACTGATCTCGAAACATAGACGCGCGGGATCCACGCTGGATTCCGAAATCGTTTGGTATAGGTGGGTACGGAAGGCTGCGTCGTTCAAGGATGCTGCCGACAAATCAACGCTGCACAAGGCAACCGTGCGCTTTTCCTTGGGCATGGATGCTAACCAGTCGAGACTTTTTCTGACCACCCACCCGTCGAAACCGGCCGACGGACCGTTGGCGGCAAAGACCGACCTCAAGCGTTGGGACGAAGTATCTTCACCATCAGTGGCACCCCACTGGAGAAAGGTCTTACACCAGTTAATCTCTTGCGCTCCGTCTAGGGGGACGATGCGCTGCGCGAACAACTCCAAGCCTTCGGCGCTGATCGCTTCCCCGACCTTCGCAACCACTTCCGGGTCATCAGCCGCCCCCTCCTTCTCGGAAACAGTGCTATGCAGCTGGTGTATTCGGTTTCGCCCCAGCTTCTTGGCTTCATAGCATGCACTGTCAGCCAGACTAAGCAGCCGCGACAAGTTCATTTTGTCACCGACGATGGGGACCACGCCAATACTGACGCCGATCTGGAGCAACTGCCCATCCCAGACAAACTCGAAATCCTCAACGGTCCGCCGGATATTCTCTGCGATAATCAAGCCTCGCTTGACATCACAATGCGCCAGCAACGCGGCAAATTCGTCCCCACCAAGACGCGCCAGGGAATCCGTTCGACGGAGCTGCCCTTTCAATGATTCGCTGACTTGTTTGAGCAACTGATCGCCAGCGCCATGGCCGCAGGTGTCGTTCACCTGCTTGAACCGATCCAAATCTAAGTACAAGAGACAGTGATGCGCTTCTTCGGACTTTGCAGAATCCAGACACGACTGGCATCGACGCTCGAACTCTCGGCGATTGACCAAGCCGGTCAAGGCATCGTGGCTGGCGTAGTAGGCGATTTCCTCGGCCATACGCTCAGCGTCGGTGATGTCCCGGAAAACGACCACTGCGCCAAAAGCATTGCCATCCTGCCCCCGAATCGCTGAAGTCGACGCTTGGATCGTCAATTCCCGTCCGTCGCGACTCAGCAACTGGTTCTTGCCAAACGCCCCGCCATCACCCCCAATGTCGTTATTGAATTCAAAGGGATGCGAACCCGTCGCTGCGGAACTCTGATGCCCCGTCAGCCGCAGAACCTCGGCGACGGGATGACCTCTTGCGTCCCGCAACTCCCACCCAGTCAATGCTTCCGCCGACGAGTTCATATATTCGACACGATTATTCCGATCAAGGGTGATCACGCCATCCGCGATCGATGCCAGAGTCACCTGGGCGCGCTCCTTCTCTCGATACAGCTCCTCCATTGCCCCGGTTTGCGCCCGATACAGACGAGCGCTCTCCAGCGCGCCAGCAACTTGCGACGCGACAACGTCGACAAACTCTAAATCGGACTCGCTAAAGACCCCCGAGAGCAAATTGTTCTGCAGATACAGCAGCCCCAGAACTTTGCCGCGACTGATGAGCGGATAGCAAAGTACGGACCTGAGCGAAAGCTTTTGAACCTCCGGATCGTCTGTAAACAGTCCCGTTCGGCTGGCGTCCTCCAATTGCACAGACTGTCGTGTCCGCTGGGCATGGCGAATAATACTGCGCCCAAACAAGTCTTCGACGTCGGCAAGTGGGCGCTCCATCAGCTCGACGTCGACCCTTTTGTTCTTGCGCCCAACCGCGCGTAAGAACAGTGCGCCGTCTCGACTGGCGATCAGATAACAATCCAGAGCGCTGAGGCGATCTAACACCACTTCGATGATGATTCGGAACAGTTCGTGCGGATTTGGCGTATTTGAAATGCGGTGGGCAATATCAAGCAATAATGCCGTGTCGAAGGAACGATCGGATGCCTGATCGTGCTCGTCAACGGTACGAATCCGATCCCGCTCGCTGAGCTGCGCAACCAATTTGTCTGCACCTAACTCTCGATAAACACGCGCCGCTGCCTGCAAATGATAGGTCGCCTGGCTTTTTTGACGGTCCCGCAGGAAATGACCGAATCGTTCGTGAACATGACCAAGAAGCAGGTTGTACTTCGCTTCTTCGGCCAAATCGATCGAATCCAAGTACAAATTGCGCGCACTGATATCATCTTGCCGAAGTTCCGCGAGGCGCGCTTCGATAAGCGCCAAATACGGGCGCAAAGCCGGTCCGAGCCCTGCCCAGCCGCGAATCAGTTCCAGCGATTGGCCCACCGGACTTTCCGATATACTGCCGGGCCCATCAGGGCTGGATGAAATCTCATCCAGTGCATGTAGCACCCGGACGATGTGCCACTGCCGTTCCGGGAGAATGGATCGGGCAATTGACAACCCAGGCTCCGCTCGCTTGAGCAATTCCGCGGTCGCCGCAACATCACCGAAAAAATAAGCCGATGTGGCGCGGAAGCCATAATAGGTGGCCAAACTCCCCCATTGCTGGGTTTCCATCCAATGATTGACTGCGTTTTGTTCTTCGTTGGGATCCGCTTCGGATACCAACGGATTGACGAATCCGATACGGACGGACGCGGCCATCTCCTTGGCCCATAGGAGCTCGTATGACTCGGCGTAAGCTTCTGCCGAGCGTGCGGCCGAATGCAGTTCGGTCAGATTAGTAGCGGAAAAGGCTTCCGCAAACAAAGACAAAACTTGGCAGTTGCAGACGACCAATCGGTGCCGGAGTTCCTCTCCCACCGCTAAACTTGTAGATGCGGCGCGGCGAGCCTCCTCCATCGTATGTCGCCAATGAAACCCCAAACCGACAAATTGACTAAAAGAAAACGCCGACTCTAGGGTTCCCGGACGTTCACGACAGAGCCGGAGTTGAATATCCTCCAGCAAATCCGCCAGCGCATGCTGCTTGAACTCCCGCGCTCCAACGCTACAAACACCCACCAGAAAATAGTGACGCCAAGCGCGACTATCAGAGTCGATCTTAGCTTGAAGATGGGTTGCCAACGTGCCCACGTAGAAATAGTGATCGAGGCTACCAGTCAAGTAGTAGCAAGGCGCCAGTTCACGACAAACATTGAGAATGAGTTCGCGTCGCGGATCTTGGCTGCGCCGCGGCACTGACCGATGCCCCGGCTGAATATCCAGTAACATGGCATTCAGCTCGGACAGCAGTTCCACCGTCGCTCGTCGCACATCCCGCCCCTTGGGCTCGACGCTGTAGCCCAGCAGGGACAGTGCCTCAAGAAATGCCGGAATCGCCGCTTGGAATTCATTACGGTTGGAGAGCGTGACACCCTTCTCATGCAGAACTGTGGCACGCCAAGCAGGGCTCGCATCGTCGCGCGACAACAGCCGATCCAGCAGCACTTCAGCCTCTACGTCATTCCCGAGCAGAGACTCAACCACCGCGTGTCGTAAAGTCACCTCTTTGACCAACTCAGCGTCTTGATGCGCAATCTCGGGGGTAAACAATTCGTGAGCGGCTGCGAAGTAGCGCCCAGCCGACTCGATGGCTTTTTGTCGATAGGCGTGCTGCCCGGCCATCAAATTGATGCGAATGTCCCGAAGTCGTTTTTCACCACTCAGACAAGCGGGTCTTCCAGCGTTCAGATAATCCGCAGCCCGGAACAAACCGCGATCTTCCCTCAACCCAGCCTTTCCATCGATCAAAGTGGCGTAGTGCTCCCCCAGTCGATACCTCAAAGTAGCGCATTTTTCCGCACCCACGCGCTCCATCGCCGCTTTCTGAATGCGGTCATGGACAAATATCCAGTTGACTCCATTTACTTGGATGAGATTCTCTTGCTTAGCCGGCTCCAACGCGAACTCGATCTCCGCCAAATCCCGACCCGTGGCTAACGACAACTCTGATAGTTTGAATCGCCGCCCAATCGCGGCTGCTGCAGCCAACATTTCCTCAGAACGACCATCAAGCGCGTTAATGCGACCACGAACCAGCCCCAGGTCCTCTGCCGGCACGTCGGCCTGCGAGTAGGCCAAGGCATCGAATCGCCAACCGCGAGCGTCACTGGTCAGGAGGTTTTCGCTTCGAAGCCAACGTAGCAGCTCGATAACGAATAACGGATTCCCCCGTGAACGTTCCAGCACCAGTTGGCAAAGCGCTTCCCTGCCGGAGATGAGCGGCTCCGTCAATGCCATAATCAACGCCCGACAGGCCGATTCATCCAGTCCAGCCAGTTGAAGTGCGACCGGCGAAGTTTCCGCTAGCGCCAAAGTGCGCAACAGCTTTTGCAGCGCAGGCTTCTCAGACATTTCGCCACGACGATAGGCGCCGATGAGCATCAGTCCGGACAGCTCACCGGTCCGGCCGGAGAGATACCCCCAGAACTCCAAACTTTCTTTGTCGGCCCATTGCATGTCGTCGAAGAACAACACCAGCGGTTTTTTCGAGGATGCGATGACCGACAATAGACGGGTCAAAACGCGAAAAGTCCGCTGCTTGGCCTCAAGCGGACTCAATTCCGGCAACTCTGGTTGGGTCCCAACCAGATGCTCAAGATGAGGCAACAAATCGGCGAGGGCACGCCCTTCGTTTCGCACGCCTTCCTTAACACGCCGAGACCAAGTCTCGACCTGCTCATCATCTTCGGTGAGGAATACTTGTAATAACTTGTCCAAGGCGCCGACCCACATTTCGTAGGGACGTGCGTTACGACTCCCGTCCAGACGGGTCGTCATGAAATAACCATGGTGGAGAACGATGGGAACTTGCAGTTGATCAACCAGTCGGGATTTTCCGATTCCCGCCACACCACTGATCAGCACCACCCGAACGGCGCCTTTGGCAACGGCGTCGTATGTTTGGGTGAGCGTCTTGATCTCTTCCTCACGCCCGAAGACCGGAATCTCAGGCACATCCGAATCAGGCACCCAATCCACGTCGAGCGCAAATGCGGAAACGACACCGTCACTCAAAAGCTCAGCTCGGGCGCGCGCCAAATCTTTCAGAAGACTGGCCGCACTGGAGTAACGTTGGTTCGGCTCCTTGGCCAACAGGCGAGCCACGACCATACTCACTGGCTCGGGCACGTCCGGACGTTTCCAATGCACCGGGTCCGGCTGACGCGCCAGCACCGAATGCACCAAGGATGCGGGCTCCGAGCCCTCAAAAGGCGGCGAGCCGGTCAGCAGTTCGTGCAGCACGACACCCAGCCCGTATAGGTCTGTCGCTGGCGAAACCGATTGGCTGATTCTCCCGGTCTGCTCTGGCGCCAGATAGGGCAACGTGTGGCGTAAGAAATGAGGATGGGCACTAAATATACTTTGCCGATCCATCGGCACAATTCGTATGACATCCGTGAGCCGAACTTCCATCGACTCCGGGCTGAGCAAGATATTGCTCGGCTTGACCGCGCCGTGGACCAAACCCTGACTGGCAAGCTGACTCAATATCGACGCCAGTTGCATGGTAATTCCAAGGGCTACCTCGACGGCCAGCGAGTCGTCTTGGCACAGCCACTCCTGGAGCGGTACACCCTGGCCATCGGGCATGACCAGCGCAAAACGTCCTTGGGAAAAAAGCAAATCGGTGGGCAACACCACTTGATTGGGGTGTAGCCGCTCCCACCGGCTAAGCTGCCGACGAATGGCATCCTGCAAGTCCGGCACCACAAAATTGGGCCGAATAAATTTTACGACGCACTCGTCTCGCTGACGTCCAAATCGGCGGGCTTGGTAAACTTCTGCGTGGAAACTCTCACCCAACTTTACGGTGGGTTGTAACTCGCTAATTTGGGGAAGAAAATTCAGCATGCGCCCCACCACCGGCGTGACCCACGGACCTTATAATACGGCGAGGCGAAGAGCGCGTAGACGCTACGCCACGGAACCGCAACGTCAAAAAGACGCGTCATGATACCGCCCCCGCAATCGTTATTATTTTGCAATCGGTAGATCTTGTATCGACCTTTGGCTGCACAACTGAACCGCGGAAAGTAATGCCGCTAATCAAGCAAAATGCGGAAACGCCATCCAACTAAATCGGCCGGCTGGCGCGAAATAACCTGACGTCACGAAACACTTCACGACAACCAAAACACAAACCCAGGCACAAATCCACCCAAATATGATGAATTTAAGATAGCAAAATAGCGAAAATACGAGGCCAATGTTGAGCGACACTGCCCAGACAAGTCAATCCAATGTCACTCCGTTCTAATTCGGTACGCCTTGCCGACGGGCTTGAAGATATAACTGCACACGACACAAATGGGAGGCGAGCTCGGAATCAACGCACTGCTCGAGATGAACAAGGGCGTCTGCAAGGCTGGTATTCTCAAATCGCCAATGAATCACAAATAGCGCACTGGCGATCACGGTCATGTCATCCAATGCGTTACCCCGGGCGATACTCGTCTGCCCGGTGATCTCGCTCAATTGCCTTGATAGATCGTACGACCCGAACGACGGGAACCGTCGTTCGACCACGTCACGAATATTTTGATACGGGAGTGCCGGCGGGGCAGGGAAAATACTCTGATCGGGTCGTGTTACCAGTCCGCGAGGCATTTGGGTCAGCGCGGAAAACAGCAAAGCCAGCCGCTTCTCATCCTCTTCCGACGACCCGGACCCGCGACGGACCAAAGCCAGGAATTCAGTCACGACCTCCTTGAGTTGGTACACGTTCACGGAAACGCCAAGACCATGCTCCCCACCTCAACGATGCCGCGGACCAGCCAGATTAAGGAGCCCGCACCAAAGACACAGGCAATCGTGAACGTCGCTGTTGATATATTTTCTCAAACGGATACCAATGAGCGATGTAGGCTGGAGAATTATGCGCTGAGGCGATGTAGCGATTCAGACTGGGAATGGTCAAACCCAACTCGCGAAGTTTGACGTCGGGCACTCGATCATCAAACCACGCGATGACCGCATTAGGGCCAGGCGATGCCGTCGGACTCAGTACGCCGAACAGGAACGGAACCACATCCCGTTGATTGACATAATGGACATAGCGCGGCCCCGGCGGAAACCACTTTGCTACAGAGCCGAAAGTCTCCACCTTGATGAGCGCCATGCGGGCATCCACGTCGGAGATCCTGCGTGACTGCCTGAGCAGCTGCAAACGAATTCGCCGCAGCGCCTCCACCACCACGAGAGGACCTGCACTGCCACTGCGAATGTAGGTTTCCTCGCCTCGCCCGACCCGATCGAGCACCAACCGCACCAGGGTATCAACTGCCCGGCTGGTCTCAGCGAATGGGCTAATTTCTGAGAACGAGTCGGTGCGGCCCTGGTTGCCGAAGAACACGGTCACGATGTCAATTCCCGTTCGCGCGTGGAGCGGCCGAAGTGAATTGTTTACTCCCGTTGTCCCAGCCTGCCTTTGGTCAGGTAGCGCGGCATTGACATAGAACATCAGCGCCGAGGAGGGCGTTCCGGCGCTACCCAGGCGCGGAACCAATTCCAAACGAACGCTGGCGGGGTCATAGAAACACCCGTCCCCACCCAACAACAGCCCGTCGTAATCACTGGCCGTCAAACTAGGCGCAATACCCGCCGGACCTTTACAGCTGGCGCCGTGGAGGACTGTTGCGACCATCGCCAAAGCAATGGGGACCACGCACCGCAAAACTGTCTTAAAGGAAAAACCCATAAGGAGCTAGCACCTAATCCGATCACAAGAAGCTTACGCCACTAACCACGTTCCCGTCGGTTCGTTGGGAACGTGGCTTCTAATTTACAGACAACATCATACGATGAGCAGATCCATAAACTCATTGACTGGCGTCTCTTCCAACGCTTTTTGTTTGGAACACACCGCCTCGAGTGCGGAACATTGCTTCGGTGACAGGCGAGTGGCGATGTTGTGACGAAACTTTTCCTCCAAAAGCGGAATTCCGTCTTTACGTCGCCGACGATGGCCGATGGGGTATTCCACAACCACCTTTTCCGACTGACTACCATCCTTGAAGAAGATCTGCACCGCATTGCCGATGGAGCGCTTTTCCGGATCGAGATAATCCTTACTGAAACGCTTGTTTTCTACCACTTCCATTTTGTCCCGCAAAGCGTCGATTCGAGGATCCCTAGCGACGTGATCCTCATAATCGTCAGCGGTCAGGCGACCAAAGGCCAATGGCACTGCAACCATGTATTGAATACAGTGGTCTCGGTCCGCCGGATTGTCCAACGGCCCGGTTTTATCGATGATTCGAACCCCCGCTTCCTGAGTTTCGATCACGATTCTATCGATATCATCGAGTCGGTCTTTCACCTCGGGGTACAAAGTCAACGCTGCCTCGACGGCAGTTTGAGCGTGAAATTCGGCCGGAAAAGAAATTTTAAACAGCACATTCTCCATCACATAGGTGCCGAAGGACTGTTTGTATCTCAGTTTCTTGCCGCCGAAAAGAACGTCTTGAAAACCCCATGTCGGAACCGACAAAGCCGACGGATAACCCATTTCGCCCCGGGCGGCAATCAGCGCCAGACGCACGCCTCTGGAAGTCGCATCGCCGGCCGCCCAACTCTTGCGTGACCCGGTATTCGGGGCATGGCGATAGGTTCGTAGTGCGGAACCGTCAATCCACGCATGGGAAACTGCGTTGATTACCTCTTCTCGCGTGCAACCCAGCATTTCCGCGGCTACCGCAGTGGTGGCGATCCGTACCAGCATCACATGGTCCAAGCCCACGCGGTTGAAACTATTTTCCAGCGCGGTGACGCCCTGAATCTCATGCGCCTTGATCATGCCCTTAAGCACATCGCGCATCAGCAGAGGCTTTTTGCCCACAGCCAATCTTTGCCGACTCACATAGTCGGCCAGGGCCAAAATTCCACCCATGTTGTCGGAGGGGTGCCCCCATTCCGCTGCCAGCCAGGTGTCGTTGAAATCCAGCCACCTAATCATGCAACCGATATTGAACGCTGCCTGAACCGGATCCAGCTCATAGGACGTTCCGGGAACACGGGCGCCACCCGACATCGTCGCACCCGGCACCACTGGCCCCATCATCTTGGTGCAGGCCGGATAAGAAAGGGCCAAAAGCCCGCAACCCACTGTATCCATCAAGCAGTAACGCGCTGTTTTCATCGCCTCGCGACTGCTTTCGACTTTGTAATTGAGAACATAATCGGCAATTTCCACCAAGGCCTTGTCGGGCTTGGGACGCTTAGCGGAACGAATGTCGTGAGCCATTGATTTTCCTTTATCAAATCGGGTGTCGGTACGGCGGCCGACATTGATATTCTATTGTGGAACCCACTGAGTGCGGGTCTGGGTCAGCCCCTCTGGTCGATCGGCGCATAAGGCCGCAAGTCCGGCCCCGTATACTCCGCGCTAGGGCGAATAATTCGATTATTGGCGCGCTGTTCCATCACGTGAGCGGCCCATCCGGTCAGTCGCGACATCACAAAAATGGGTGTAAACAACTTGGTGGGAATTCCCATGAAGTGATAAGCGGAGGCATGGTAGAAATCGGCATTGGGAAACAGCGATTTAGTATCCCACATGACGTTTTCTACGCGCTCAGACACAGGATAAAGCGTGGTATCACCACACTCTTCCGCCAGCTTGGCGGACCACGCCTTAATCACCTCGTTTCGGGGATCGGAGGTGCGGTAAATGGCATGGCCAAACCCCATGATTTTGTCTTTGCGGGCCAGCATCTCTTTGATCGCGGCCTCGGCTTCATCGGGATCGGCCCACTGTTGCAACATGTCCATGGCGGCTTCGTTGGCTCCACCATGCAACGGCCCCCGCAGCGAACCAATCGCGCCAGTGATACACGAGTGCATATCGGACAGCGTCGAAGCACAGACCCGGGCGGTAAACGTCGATGCGTTAAACTCGTGTTCCGCATACAGGATCAGGGACACATTCATGACCTGTTGATGCAGATCGCTGGGCTTGCGGTCATGAAGCAAATGGAGAAAATGGCCACCGATGGAATCGTCATCGGTTTGTTCATCGATACGAACACCGTCGTGCGAATACCGGTACCAATACGTGATGATGGAGGGAAAAGCGGCCAGCAATCGATCGGCAACGTCTTCTTGCTCCGAGAAATCGTTCTCTTGCTCCAGGTTACCTAACATCGAACAACCGGTGCGCATCACGTCCATAGGATGGGCCGATGCGGGAATCCGCTCCAACACGTCTTTGAGCGCTTGGGGTAAACCTCGATTCTCTTTCAGTTTGGCCTGATAGTGCGATAACTGGGATTGGGTCGGCAGTTCCCCGCCATGAAGCAACATATAGGCAACTTCTTCGAACCGGGCGTTTCGGGCAAGATCCCGAACATCGTAGCCACAATAGGTCAGCCCTGCTCCTTCCTTACCCACGGTACAAAGTCGGGTCTCTCCAGCGACTTGGCCGCGTAGGCCAGCGCCACCTAGTTTTTTATCTACCATAGGATTATGGACTCCTCCTTGGTCTTGAATTTGTTGACACCACTGCCAAGCGGTGATGAACCGAAGGCCCAATCACCTCGCCGCTTGGCGTCGCGTTCTTAATTGCTTTACTTGGAAAAAAGTTCGTCGAGCTTTTGCTCGTACTCGTGATAACCGAGCACTTCATATAACTCGGCACGGGTCTGCATCAACTCGATCAAATCCTGCTGCGTACCCTGCTGGCGAATCCCTTCATAGACCCGGAGGGCAGCCGCGCTCATGGCACGAAATGCCGATAATGGGTAAAGCACCAGACGAATGCCGACAGCACCAAGTTGCTCGACGGTGTACAAAGGTGTTTTACCGAACTCGGTGATATTGGCCAGCACCGGCACCGGCACGGCCTGCGTAAACGCCTCGTACTCATCCAGCGTGTGGAGTGCTTCGGCGAAGATCATATCCGCACCCGCCTCGACGTAGGCCGCTGCACGCTCCACCGCCGCACTGGCCCCTTCACTGGCGTGGGCATCAGTTCGCGCCATGATCACGAAGTTATCGTCGGTGCGGCCATCCACGGCCGCCTTGATCCGATCGACCATTTCACCCAACGCCACCAACTCCTTGCCGGGCCGATGGCCACAGCGTTTGGCGGCGACCTGATCTTCGAGATGCATGCCGCCAGCACCGGCCCGAATCAATTCCCGGGTGGTGCGAGCGATCATGAATGCATGCCCCCAACCGGTATCCGCGTCCACGAGCAAGGGCTGCTGCGTGACCGAGGTGATTCGTCGGACGTCTTCACATACTTCGGATAAAGTGGTCATTCCCAAATCGGGCAGACCAAAAGAAGCGTTGGCGACACCAGCGCCTGAGAGGTATATCGCTTGAAAGCCGGCTCGCTCCGCCAGCAGTGCGGAAAAAGCATTGATTGTGCCGACCACTTGTAGCGGACGTTCGGTGTCTACCGCCCGCCTCAATCGTGCGCCCGCGCTATCCTGTGCGGCCATGCCACCTCCTTGTGATCGGCCATTGACATTAGGTCAATCGAGCGATCCATTCTAGATCATCGAGATAAGCCAAAACAATTCAATAGTCCACCAACCCGCCGAGCGCCGACATGATCTCGGTTTAGCGACGGCCGCGGAAGACTCACTCGGTCCAGTTGATCTCGCGCGCAGTGCGGGGGCCGATCAAGACGGCGTCGAGGCTGGGGGGGATATCAGCGCGATCCGCATTGACCACAATACGGCCGCCCATAATTTCCGCGAATCGTTGGGGCAACAACGGCTCCCTGTCCGGCTGGGCGTACCCATGGGGGAACAAGGGCATATTGGTTTCCGGATCATACTTATCCGTCGCACCGAGTGCATGTAACAACTCGTGGACCATAATCACTTGATTCGACGGCGCCAAGCGTCGGCTGGCAAACGCATTGACCACGCCAATCCGGCCTTTGGCAAGACCGAACGAATGCGCAAGGACTTTCCCTTCATCCGCCTGATGGTAAAGCACAAACAATCGAACGTTCGGAGTAGGACCATCATAGGGATCTTCCCGCCACGACCAAAATCGCAAACGCAGACTCCACAGCGCAACCCGGAACACGGATCGACTCTCCGGAGGGGGCGGCGGCAACTGGCCAATCTCGGGCGCCAAATCAACGATCACAGGAGTATCCAAAGGCAGCTCGTAGGCACGGGCTTCTTCTTCGAAAAAGCGAACAACCGGGTCGAATGCAGCCTTCTCCAAGCCGCTAATATAGCTGCCAACGCCATCGCTACCCTCAGCGTTGATAGGATAAATCACCACCCACAGCGAACGATCCCAATCGCGAACGCGCCAGCTATCCACCGCGGTCGTGGCCGCAACGAAAAAGAGGATAAGCAGTAGGAAGAAAATTCGAATTCTACGATTCGGGTCCACTGACGCCATGCGAATCACTCAGTCCCTGGCACGATTGTGATATCTAGACCTCTTTATGTCGGCTGCATTGTGAACCGCTTTAAACGCCGCTTCTCAAGCAAAATCATGCGTGGCCGATAAAACCGCCATGGCAGACTCCAACAAAAACACCGGTGCGGCCGCATGATTACCCCAACCAAAGCAGCGCCGGCCACACTCAGCACGGCAAACCTGGTTGCGGTCACCGGCGCCCGATCACAGTCATTGGGCTGGAACATCGGTGATGTCGTCACAGCCCGCGTGTTGGCCCAAACCGCCGAGGGCCTGCTCAAGCTGCAAATCGACGGCCAGCAAATCAAAGCACATACCCAACTGCAGTTGGATGCCGGCCGTTCGGTCTTGCTCCAAGTGTTGCAAGCAAAAGATGCGCCGATCTTGCGCTTACTCACATCATCCAACGACGCGCTGGCGCAGCACACGCTGAGACAACAACTATCTCGGCAAACCGATCTTCCATCTGTTTTTAGACAGTTATCCCAAGCCAACGTATCGGGCAAACTGCCGGGATCGGTCGCGAATGCTTCCAGCCGGTTGATCGCAGCCCTACCCACACCGCAGCAGTTAACGGATGCTGGACGCCTAAAACAAGCCTTGATGGACTCCGGCCTGTTCCTGGAATCCAAATTGGCGCATCAAGGCGCATCGCTAAAGCCCGGCGAGTTTAACCAAGACCTGAAGAATATGCTGTTGCGCCTGTCACGACTGCTCGGAACCCGGCCCGGCAGCGGATCGGCAGTGACCGCGCCCGGGCAGTGGGTGGTCCAAACCGATAAGCCACCGCCATTACCCGGACATCAGCCCCAACCCCAACCCCCCGCTGTGCCCAATGCGCCAGCACCGGCAGATGAGGCGACCGCACTAAAGACGGTAGCCGATGCCGGCATAGCCCGAGTGGAAATGGCTCAACTCACCAGCGCGATAGAACAGAGCCAAGGGCGAACCGCTTGGTTTTTTGAACTTCCCGTCCGCCATGGCGAGAACACCGACCTCTGGCAAATCCGTATTGAACAAGAACATCAGCGCCGGACCCCATCGCAATTGACGCCCTGGACCGTCCAACTGGCGGTTCACTTAGAGGCGCTCGGGGACGTCCACGCCCGAATAAGCCTGTATGGGAAAACCGTGTCCACCATTCTGTGGGCCGAACGAGACACCACCCAAGCGACCATCAACGCCAGCATACCCCGTTTAAAAACCGCACTCGAGGCCCGAGGCATAGCGGTTAATGCGCTGGTTTGCCGAGGTGGCCAGCCTCCACCGAATGGCGCTGCCAGCGTCGATCTTCTGGACACCCGCGCGTGAGCACATCAAAAGAACCACGCCAGCCGAATCAAGCTGTCGCCGTGGACTGGGACGGCAAAGGCGCTCCTCGGGTGGTCGCCAGTGGCGCAGGTGAGGTGGCTGAAAGAATTCTCGAAACCGCGAAGCAACACGATGTGCCGATCGTTGAAAACAAGGATCTGGTCACTTTACTCGCACAAGTCGATCTGGGACAGGAAATCCCCACCGAACTCTATCTCGCAGTGGCAGAGGTGTTGGCCTTCACCTACTCGCTTACCGGCAGAAAGCCGCCGGAAACGACATAAAAAACCACTATGAACTTTGGCACATCATCTGATCTACGCGAGATCCGCCAACACTTTGATATGGGCGGATGCACTGCCCGCCAGCGCGGATAGATTGTAGCCACCCTCCAGACACGAAACGATGCGCCCGGCCGCATGACGTTTAGCCAACGCCACCAATTCGTAGGTAATCCACTCATAATCGCGTTCTGTGAGATTCAGATCCGCCATCGGATCATCCTGATGGGCATCGAACCCGGCGGATACCAGCAGCAATTCGGGTTCGAAACGGTTTAGCGCAGGCAACCAGCAATCGGCCACCACTTCACGAAATTCCATCCCGCGCGTACCGGCTGGAAGTGGCACGCTGACCACTCGTGGATTACTTTGAGCAATGGGTGTGTTGGGATAAAAGGGATGCTGGAAACTCGAGCAGAACAACACCCGATCTTCTCGACGAAAAATATCTTCGGTGCCGTTGCCGTGATGGACGTCGAAATCCACAACCGCCACGCGGGAAAGACCGTGCTCGGCCAGAGCATGGGCGGCGGCACAGGCGATATTGTTAAAGAAACAAAACCCCATGGCCACCACATTCTCTGCATGGTGACCGGGTGGCCGCACGTTACAAAACGCGTTGGCCACTTCTCCGCGCATCACCAAATCCACACCCAACACCGCCGCGCCGGCGGCGCGCCGAGCGGCGGCGAGCGTGTAGGGGTTCATGACCGTATCCGGGTCGATGGCGACCGTGCCTTCAAGAGGAGCCAAGCGCTCCACCTCATCGATG
This sequence comes from Pseudomonadota bacterium, assembly GCA_034189865.1. NCBI lineage: Bacteria > Pseudomonadati > Pseudomonadota > Pseudomonadota bacterium. The sequence goes on from JAXHTV010000001.1 coordinate 199,223, forward strand.
TAGCTCGCTGGGTGAACCCGTTCTAACTGTTGGCGAGTCACCTCCGGTGCTTCATAGTGACGCAGCAGATCGTAAACCCGGTCGGCTACGAGCCGATCCTCAATGGCCGTCAGACGCGCCGGCCGTTCAGGATGATGGGGCCCCATGTCGTGTTGACGACAGACAGCGTGAGAAATCAATGCAGTGACCATCGTCTTGATCCAAAATCCCGGGTAAAAACGATTATCGTGTTCACTTGATGTTAGCGCCGTACCGATGCGCGGAATAGTCTTCGACCACAGCGAGGTTGCGATTATGACTGACACCACCCGGTACTACCCGGAGCATCTAACGCAACAATTTCACCTCAAAGACGGCCAACTGGCCACTCTGCGCCCCATTCATCCGGAAGACGCGGAAATCGAACAAGACTTTGTTCGCCATCTCTCGGCCCAAGCACGGCACTACCGTTTCATGTCTTACCTCAACGAATTGCCGCCCTCGATGCTCGAACGGTTCACCCACGTCGACTTTACCCGCGACATGGGGTTGATCATCACCGTCGGCACGCCGCCCGACGAAACGGAAATCGCCATGGCCCAATATTCACTTCGGGACGACCGCACATCATGCGAGTTCGCCGTTGCCGTGGGAGATGACTATCAGGGGCAAGGCCTGGGCAGAAGGCTAATGGAAACCATGATTCGAGCAGCCCGGGAACACGGCTTAAGGCACATGTTCGGTTTGACCCTGCATGACAACGAGTCGATGAAACAACTCGCCCGCGAACTCGGCTTTCGTATTCGCATTCACCTTGATGAACCACGGCTGGTGGAAATGCTCCTGGACCTGCACCCGAGCAACGAGGGCGAGTTTCGTTAACGCACTTCGAAATACCGATGGATTGGTATCGATCGCGTCCCAACGCAGTCATAAGATCTCGTCGGCCTTGGGCGCCCAGCCATCCAGCGCCCGCGCCACCATCCCCAGCCGGTCTTGCCCCCAGAATGCGTAACGCCCATTGACCACAAAGGTTGGCACACCACAGGCACCGAGGGTAATCGCCCGCTCCAAATTGGAGATCAGCGCCTCCCGGGCCGCCTGTTCACCACTGCGCTTTAAAACCCCTCGCGCATCGAAGCCGGCATCCCGGATCAACTCGGCAAGCACGTTAGGGTTTGCGATGTCCCGGTTATCAACCCACGCGGCCCGATAAATCACTGACGTGGTAGCCGGTTCCGCGTATGCGACGCGCAAGGCCGCATCTGTCTCCATGGGAAAATGGGTACTGAACTGAAACGGCGTACCGCGCAAATCAGCCCACGCTTGTAAATCACGGGCGGTGTATTCACGCAGTGGGCGGGTCATCTGCCGCATGGGCACGCCGGGGGTTCCCAGAGCCGCCAGCAGCAGCGTCAACGAAACCGGCCGGCAAATCAATCGTGCGCGGTGGGCGGCGGCCAATTGCGGCAGGGTACTCCATGCCAGATAAGCGTAGGGGCTGACGAAATCGTGGAAGAACTCCAGCTGCCCCCCTCCCTTGGGAGTCGGCTCGACCACCGGCGGATGCCCACCCAGTGCACGCTCGACGAAATGTAGCCGGTCCACCCCCCACCACATCTCGTCGCCCACCCGGAAGCTCGGCACGTCAAAAACCCCCTTGCCGAGCGCAATTTCGGTAGCATCCTGCAGCGCCCTCAGGGACTCGGCGCGATCGAGATGTTGCACGTTGACGCCACAATCTTCGGCGATACGCACCAATATGGATCGGGAACCGATGTCTTCGCCATCAACCCAACGAGCCTGGAACAAGGCCCGTATCAACCTCGGTTGATACTCGCTGGACGCCGCCATGATCAGCCGCATGGCATCCACCGCGTGCTTGGTTTCTTTGGTGGGCTCCACCAGGCGCTGCCCCAACAGTTCCGCCTGGCGCAACAAGTCCAACTCCCGCATACGATGCCGAGGTGCGCTTTCCCGCGCGGCGGGCGGCTCTGGACTCCCGTACAAGGCACGGTACATCGTTTCCGCGTGAACCGGCTTGTAGATGAGATTGGCCCCGGTCCGCTCCGCCAATGCTTCCACCTGGGTAGAGGCCAAGTAGGCGTTGGGTGATGCGATATCGAGGTAGAATTCCAAGTCCATGACCAGCCGCCCCTTTTCTGTGTTATTGCCCGGCTCCGCCGTGCATCATTGACTGGTTTGCCGACATTCAGAGTATTGACTCAATCTCGTCCATGATTCGGTTCATGCGGGCAAACAACGCCCGGTAGGGGGCGGGAGACGCCATATCCACACCCGCCCGACGCAACAACTCGTAGGGATAATCCGATCCTCCGGCCCGCAACAAATCCAGGTATTTCTCCCGAGCGGCCGGTCCGTTGGCCCGGACATCTTCGGCCAGCAGCGCGGCCGCCGCGATAGATGTGGCGTATTGGTAAACATAGAAGTTGTAGTAAAAATGGGGAATGTAGGCCCATTCGATGCCATAGGCTTCGTCAATGGTCACAACTCCCTGGTCATGGCCGTGATAACGCCGGAGTAAATCCAGGTAAATTTGGGTAAAGTCCGCGCCGGTCAAAGACTCGCCACCGTCCACCCGATCGTGGACCACCTTTTCGAATTCCGCGAACATGGCTTGGCGGAAAAACGTACCCCGCAGGTTTTCCAGCGCAGAACCCAGGTAGAACAAGCGTTCCCGGTCGTCTTTGGCTTGGGTCAACATGTGATCTAGGAGCAGATCTTCGTTGAAGGTGGACGCCACCTCCGCCAAAAAGGTCGCGTATTGGGCGTTCAGAAAGTTTTGATGCTGATTGGCCAAATAAGAGTGCAGCGCATGACCCCATTCGTGGGCCAACGTGGACACCGACTCATAATCGTCATGGTAGTTCATCAGCACGAAAGGATGAACATCGAAGGCGGCCCCCATCATATAAGCACCCGATTTCTTGCCGGGACGGGGGTAAACATCCATCCAACGCTGATCAAAACCGCGACGCATGGCATTGACATACTCATCGCCCAACACCGCCACCGAACTCAAAACCAAGGTTTTGGCCTGATCGATGGGGTAGGCCCCGGTGCCCTGGACCAGGGGCGGATAGATATCGTAGTAGGCCATCTGGTCCACACCCAGCAATCGTGCCCGCAGCCGGAAATAGCGATGGAGGGTATCCAAATGGGCATTGGTCTCGGCCACCATGGTCTCGTAGACGACGGGCGGGATATGGTCATGGTTGAGGCTGGCCGCCAATGACCCCTCGAAACTGCGTGCCCGGGCGATGAATCGATCACTTTGAAGTTGGGAATACAACGCGACCCCCAGGGTGCGCTCGTAGCGGTCCCAGGTTCCCCAGAAAGCATCAAAGACCTGCCGGCGGTCTTCCCGGTTTTCAGCTTGTCTGGCCTTGGTATAGCCCGCCTGATCGAGGACCAACTCGCGACCATCGGACAGCGTCACGGTCGGCCAGGGCATATCGGCGTTGGCCAGAATCGTATAGAAGCTTTGGGGTGCTTCTCGAACCAGGGCCGCCATGGCCAATAGCTGCTCGCCTTCCGTCGACAAGGTATGTGGCGCGCGGCGCAAAATATCGTCGAGGAAATGCGCGTAGGCCTTCAAACGCGGCGCCTGCTCTGTCAGCGCTTCCACCTGGCTGGCGCCCAGAGACTGAATCTCGGGCTGAATATAACTCACCGTCTCCGAGGCACGTGCGAACAACACATCGGCGCGCTGTTTCAGCGCCAGGTTCTCGGCATCCGTGGCGTCCTCATCGGACAACAACTGGGCATAGGCATAAAGCCGATAAACGGCTTTCATCAAATCCGAAAAAGCCTCCAAACACCCGGCAAGCGTCTCACCACTTTCACCCAGGCGTCCCTGGCAGGATGCCGCCTGTTCACTCAATGCGTCGGTTCGAGCGTAACTGACTTCCCACGCTGCCTCGTCGGGAAAGATCCCGCTCAGATCCCAGCGGTGGGGGTCTTCCAGAACCACCGCGCCCGTTTCCACCTTCGTTTCTGGCGGCGCTTCCTCCCCGCAACCGCTCACGATCAGGGCGGCGCCGAGGCAAAGAAGTAGGCTGAATTGTCGGGGCATATTCGTCTCCATCGGCCCAGAGTGTGTTGAAAATCGCGTTCGCTTGGCCAAGTCAGGCCCTTTGCGTTTGCGGGCAGAACCGTGAGACGGTCTTGGATTAGGCGCAATGGGTCTCGCCACGTCGCGGTCTTACGATAAAGGCGCCGACCCGTTCAATCCGGTTCACAACTTCCGCGTCTGTATAATAAGCGCGCCGGACCGAAACGGGCCAATTCAGGAATACCCAATGACCATCATCCGCCGAACCCTAACAACCATCATGCTGCTTGCCGGCTTCAACGCCCACGCCGCCGAACTGCCACCGCCGGTTCAGATGCTGGTGGAACAAGGCCTCGAAATTGTGGCGTCTTTCGACGCGCCGAGCGGGCTCACCGGCTACGCCGCGCGGGTCAACGGCAGGGCGATCGTCTTTTATGTCACGGCCGACAACGCGTACCTTTTGGTCGGCGACATGGTCGACGCCGAAGGAAACAACCTCACCCGAGAACACATCGAAACCTATCTGCCGGGCCCGGACTTAAATGCCCTGTGGAATGAGTTGGACAAGGGAAGTACTTGGGTTGCCGAAGGCGCGGAAAGGCCAAAACAGGTCGTCTACACCTTCACCGACCCCAACTGCCCGTACTGCCATCTACTCTGGCTGGCTTCCTCTCATTACCACGAGGCCGGGCTGCAAGTTCGCCACCTGATTGTCGCCACCTTGAGCGAGAGCAGTCCCGGCAAAGCGGCGGCCATTTTCGAAGCCGACAACCCCTCACAAGCCTTCGACAATCACCAACAACGCTTCGAGCAAGGCGGCCTGGAATCGCAAACCGAGATCGCGCTGGACACCCAGGCGAAACTGCAACAAAATCGGCAGTTGATGCTGCAGCTGGGGGTCTCGGGCACACCGGCCATCCTCTATAAAGATTCCGACGGCAAGGTTCAGTTGCAAGGCGGCATGCCACCATTGTCTGAGCTAGCGGAGATCTTCGGTTTGCCCGAGCAGTCGATCACCGATCCGCGACTCGTTCGACCATAACGGATATCAGCCAGCCCGCGCGAACGAACGCCAGTGACCACACCGGGGCCAGCAAATCGGGAGATCGAACGACGGAACCGGCCATACCGCGCTTGGACGGCCGCCGTTTGCGCCGCGCTGAGTTTACTCGTCATCACCGCCTTTAGCTGGCCGATTGTCCTGCCGGGCCCGGAGCGGCCGGAGCCCGTATCGCTTCACCCATCCACGGATTCCGAAGGCGCGGCCACACTGCTCGGCGCCTTGTGGCTACCCCGCACGACACCCGATGGATCACCGTTCCGGGGACTGTCCGGCCTGGCGTGGTCCGGTGATGACCAACTGCTCTATGCGATCTCAGATTTCGGTTGGCTTTATCATCTTCGACCCGAGTTCCGAGATGGCCGCCTGGTCAACCTGGAATTCGTCTCGGCGATGAAACTGACCGATCGCCAGGCACGCCCCTTGAGCGGACAGTGGGCCGATGCGGAAGGGCTGATCGCTCTGGAGAAATCGGCCCACGGACAGCACGAAACACGCTTAGTTGTATCCTTCGAACGGCATCCGCGTATACAAGAGTTCGACACGCAGGGACTGTTCAAGAAAGACCATCCACTGCCACCCCCCTACAACACAGCCAGCCGTTACAGCGAACGTAATTACGCCTTGGAAGCCGTTGCTTTCCTGCCCCAACACGGTTTGCTCAGCGCGCCGGAGAGGCCATTGCGAGGCGCCCCCGCGCATGCGACGGAGATCTTCTTTTTAAACGGCCAACGCTTTGACTACCCCTTGTCGCCGGACAAGAACTGCGGTTTGGTCGCCGCGGAGCCGCAAACGGAAAACCAGCTATTCATCATGGAACGTTGTTATGCCGGAGGAAGGATGGTGATCGCCCTTCGTCAGGTAGAATTCCTGACCGAGAACAGCGCAACGCTCGAGCCCCGGACCCTCGCCCGTTGGGATACCCTTGACGGCTGGTTGCTCGACAATTTCGAGGGACTCACGCGCGTTGGCGAGAACACCTACCTCGCGATCAGCGACGACAACGGTCAAGATCGGCAACGCACCTTGCTGGTATATTTCCGAGTCAATAACCCAGTTGCGCACCGGGAGACGCCCTGATCATGAGAAAAGCCGCGATCGGAATCATCCTGTTCTTTAGCATCGGCTCGCTGCCGGCCGCCGAGATCCCCCTGGATAGTGAAATCGACCGGGTCACCATTTCACCCGGCGGCGTGGCCACCGTGGAGCGCAAAGCCGAATTGCGGATACCGGCGGGAAAACACGTACTGCGGCTCGATGATCTGCCGGGGAACGCCGACGCAGCCTCACTCCAGGTTCAATTGGGTGATACGCAAGTGAGGTTGGGCACCGTCGACGCCGCCCGGGTCACGATGACGGAACTGACCGCCGAGCGAGAACGGGCGCTGGAACAGCAGCTCTTTGAGCTCAAGAATGAACAACAAGCCTTGAGCGATCGACAGTCGGCTTTGAACACCCGGCTCAATTTCATTGAAAACCTCGCCGCCTTGCCGTCTAAAGCCGGACCCGCCCTGCTCGAGCAAGCCGGCGATCCCACCGGTTGGGCCGCCATGTGGGAAGCCATCGGCCAAGGGGCCGAACAGACCCGATCGGCCATGCGCGCGGCGGCCTTGGGACTCGCCGATGTCGAGCGACAGATCAAAAAAGTCCAAACCGATTTGGCGCAAATCCGCACCGGTCAGCGGGCGTTACTCCGGGCGCAGATTCAGGTCAGCGCTGCCGCGGACACCCAAACCGACATCCGGGTAAGCTACCGGGTGCGTGGTGTAAGTTGGCAGCCGCGTTACGAGGCCCGGCTCGACACCGATGCCCGCACAGTCAATCTCAGCCAAATGGCGGAGGTCCGCCAGAAAACCGGCGAGGATTGGAGCGACGTGATCCTCACCCTCTCATCCACGCAACCGCAGTACAGTCATCCGCCCGAGCTACCGGATATCTGGTGGCTGGATTATCAAGTCGAGCGTCCGCCGATGCCGGTAGCCAAAACCGCCGCACTGGAACGGCTGGCACCTGAGCAAGACATGGCCACCCAGGTCATCGATACCGGTTTCGGCGTCAACTACCAAGCACCCACTCGCGTCAGCGTCGCCGCCAACAATCAACCTCAACGACTCGAATTACAAAATCACCAGTGGCCCGTCGCGCTGCGCGTGCGCATCATTCCCACGATCGCCGCCGAGCCGTGGATCGTGGCCGAAAGCCAATCCGTGTTGGAAACAGAACTGCCGGCGGGGCCCATTCACAAGTACCGCGATGGAGCCTTTGTCGGCCAGAGCCACTTGGCACTATGGGCCCCGGGGGAAACCCGCGGCCTGTATTTCGGCGTCGACCCGCGGGTGGAGGTGACCCGCCGGCGTCTGCAGGACCTCAGCGGCCAACGCGGCGTGTTCAACAAGCAAAAACGGGTCGAACATCATTACGAAACGAAGGTCGTCAACCGTCACGCCGAACCGATCGACATCACCGTGGTCGATCGAAGGCCAGTCCCTCGAAACGAGGAAATCTCGGTGTCGCTATGGGATCAGGGCACCCCACCCAGCCGCAAAGACGTGGATAATCGCCCCGGCGTTTACGCATGGGACTGGAAGGCCCAAGCGGGTCAGGAGCGGATTGTCAATTTTGGATACACCGTGACCTATCCGGTCGACCGTGCGGTGCCCGGCTTTTAGCCGCCGGCGGTTAAGATCGTTTGAAACGCCGATGGCGTCAGTCAAAAAGGCCAGTTCAGAGACCTCATGGACATCGTGTTTACCGTTATCTCCCTGGGCTTACTGGCACTGGCTGGCGTCGCCCTATTCGACCTGTTCCAGCGACGCCACAGCTTGTTGCGTATCTATCCCATCGTCGGCCGTCTGCGATATCTACTCGAATCGGTCGGCCCGGAGCTGCGTCAGTACATCGTCACCAATAACAACGAAGAACGGCCCTTCAGCCGGGATCAACGGCGCTGGATCTATGCCTCGGCCAAACAACAAAACGACTATTTCGGTTTCGGTACCGACAACGCCCTCGATCAGGCGGAGAACCACATCCTCCTGCGCCACAGCGCCTTTCCGCTGGAGCAACCGGTGGCCGGCCACCCGCTGGAGGTCGCAGGCTATCCTTTGCCCTGCGCCAAACCACTCGGGGCCGCGCGTGGACGACGCCGGGCGTTTCGCCCGGCGTCGTTGATCAACATCTCCGGCATGAGTTACGGCGCCCTGGGCGGACCCGCCGTCGCCGCCCTGAATCAGGGCGCTCGCTTGGCCGGTTGCCTTCAAAACACCGGCGAAGGCGGTATCAGTCAATACCACCAGCAAGGAGGCGATTTAATCCTCCAGATCGGTACCGGTTATTTCGGCTGCCGAGATGACCAGGGGCGGTTCCACCTGGGCCGGCTGCGCGAATGCCTGGCGGCCAATCCTCAGGTCAAGGCCCTTGAAATCAAGCTCAGCCAGGGCGCGAAACCGGGTTTGGGCGGTATGCTACCCGGCGCCAAAGTGACCGCCGAAATTGCCCAGGCCCGCGGCGTCCCCGCAGGCCAGAATTGCGTCAGCCCGGCGACTCACAGTGCGTTTTCCAATGTCGACAGCATGCTGGATTTCGTGGAACGTCTGGGCGACGAAACCGGCCTGCCGGTGGGCATTAAATCTGCCGTGGGCGAGCGGGATTTCTGGGCGGACTTGGCCCGTCAGATGGACCGTACCGAACGTGGCGTGGATTTCATCACCATCGACGGCGGCGAAGGCGGAACCGGCGCAGCCCCACTGGCCTTCAGCGACCATGTGGCTTTGACATTCAAAATCGGGTTTGCCCAAGTCTATCGGGTTTTCCTGGATCGTGGACTGGCCGATCGCATCGTATTCATCGGCTCGGGTCGTCTGGGCTTACCCGAAGAAGCGATGCTGGCATTGATCATGGGTTGCGATATGGTGCACCTTGCCCGCGAAACGATGTTGTCCATCGGCTGTATTCAAGCGCAAAAATGTCATACCGGCCAATGTCCGACCGGGATCACCACCCACCATCCCTGGCGCACACGGGGCATTGACCCCGAACTCAAAGGAGTTCGGGCGGCCAACTACATCATCCATCTGCGCAAGGAACTCATCCGCCTAAGCCGGGCCTGTGGTCAGGTTCACCCAGCATTGGTGGCCACCGACCGATGTCAAATGTTGGACGCGGGCCACGTCCTTCGCAGCCTGGAGCACACCTTCGGCTACGAAAAGCCGGCTTTCGCTCTGTCAGAGGACGATCGGGCCGACATCACCGAGCTCATGGAGCGACTGGAACCCCCAGCAGCGGCGCGCCAATAATCGGCGCGCTGAAGCCATCCGACACGCCCACAGCTTGGGCAACTCGCAAAAACACTCGAGATCACCCTCCAACTCCCGGTGAGCGTATGGAGGTTGCCGCGCACTTCCGTTGATGTGAGCGGCATGACCGAAACGAACAACATCAGACGAATGGGAGGGACAGAAGCCGCCCGCTTGTCACATACTGACCGTAACGGCCATCGACTGGCCGCAGCACCGGCTCGCAACGGGCCGATGGACACCCCGTACTTTCAGCCGAGGAGGAGGACGTGATGTTTTTCAAACGCCATCAGGGTCCAGTCCACTACCCGATCCTGCGACCGAAGCGTTTTTTGCGCGGCTACATCGACGATTTGTCGGCCCGCGCACGCCAAGTGGGACAAGAACTCGCGAGGGAAGCCAAACAAGCCGGAATCTACCTTTCTTTGATTCTGGCGTTGGGTATCGTCCTTGGGAGTCTGTCCGTCATTGCCTTTTGCCTGTTGAATACCGCGCTGCTTTTGTACCTTGTTCACTTGGGATTGCGATGGGAATTGGCCTTGTTGATCGTGGGCGGGATCTACCTACTCGCGGCCGCAGCGGCCGGGATTGGCATGGCCGTGATATCCCGTCGTGTGGATTTTTCCGAAACGCGGGAGCGCCTCAACCAAAGCCTTCCGCCATCGACGGGCGATCCGGTCCCGTGACACGCGTGATAACCATTGGCGCCCGCCCTCATCTGGCCGCGCTGATTTTCATCACCGGCGCTTTGCTGTTGGCCGGTTGCGCCACACCGCAGCGCCTAGAAGAACCCCGCACTCGCCCCCACGGCGTTCACGCGGTCTTGGTGGCGGAGGCGCTGGTGGGAACACCTTATCGGTACGGCGGCTCGCGGCCGGAGGAAGGATTCGATTGCAGTGGCTTAGTACACTACAGCTACGGTCGGACAGGTGTAAGCGTCCCGCGCACAGTCCGCGACTTGCGGGACCACACCCAACCGGTACGACCACGCGAACTGGCGGCGGGCGATTTGGTGTTTTTTCGAATCGGCCGCAAACGCAACGCGCATGTCGGCCTGTACACCGGCGACGGGGCATTCATCCACGCACCCTCAAGCGGTAGCCGGGTTCGCAAAGATCAGCTGGACGACCCCTACTGGAAGAAACGCTACGAGCGCGCCGGCCGCATTCCTGATCAGAACTGACGCGCGTGCGCCGGCGCGAATCGTCTAACCGCTAACGGGACTTGACCGCACTGATGGTTCGAACGACATCCAAAAACACGTTATTGACCTCAGTGACCTCGAACCCCGCGGCCTTCACGTTCGCGACCGTGTCGCGGTTCATGTCAGGGCCCACGCGGCGCGATAGCGGCGTCATGACATCCATCATCACGTTGAACGGAAAATACTTGCTGCCGGTGTGCTCGAACATGTGTAGCTCGCCACCCGGCTTGAGTACCCGTTTCAGGGAGCGCAGACCCTCCACCGGACGCGGAACCGAGCAAAACGTGCACGAAGTGAACACCTGATCGAAGGTTTCATCCTCAAAACTCATCTCGTGCACGTCCATCTCCAGCGCTTCCATCGTGCCGGGATAGGCAGCCACCCGCTCGGCCGCATGGGTCAACATTTTTGGGCTGATATCGATCCCCACGATATCCTTCCCCGGCGGGAAGAATGCAATGTCCAAGCCGGTTCCGACCGCCAGAAACAGAATCTTGCCGCCGCCCATTTTGGAATACAGCTGCCGTTTGTAATAACCCCAGCGCTTGTCCGCGCCGATACCGCACATAAAATCGAACGTCGCCGATGCGCGGTCCCATTTGTTTCGCGTCGCAGTATCCATGCCAGCACTCCTCTCAAGCCGGTTCGACCGGCCCGCTGATGCGTTGGTTCAAAAGATAAATCCCCGTAAACACGACCACTCCGATCAGTCCGCCGAAGGTGGCGCCCGCACCCACCGTCCAGGGACCCATGGCCGCGGCCATGGCGACGAACATACCCGCGAGCATGCCCGTCCACATGGTTTGAACCATCACCTCAATCAAACCGAAAAAACGAAAGAACACCAGGCTGCCGGCAAAAAACGCCACCGCCATCCCGATGGGCATGCCAATGAGCATCGCCACAAACATGTTCCACTGAACACCCACGAGTAGCGCGCAAACGGCGCCGGCGAGCATGCCCACACCCACATTAGAGATCAGATCGCCAAGCAAAAAATACGTCTGCCGATCGACATTCATATCCCACATCTCCATATCCGCGATTATTCTACGCGCCGATCCATTCACAACCCGCCGAGCGCGGGCGCCGCCAACGCCGATTAGAAAGACAGTCTATGTCTACGCTCCGGCCCACAACAACCGCGCCAGCGAATCTGAGCAAACGCGGCGAGCCGAACCGACCTTCAGTCAACATGCACCACCACGCCGCCCCGGCGCGGATCGCCCGCGCCGTCCAAAAGGCCATCCGCCTGGCGCATCACGCCGTGGACGCCACCGAAGAACAGGTTTCTCGAGGACCACACTTCAGTATCCGGCCACAGCTCGCGAAGCTGACCAGTCAGTGATTCGTCAAACCCGCCCTCGATACTCAACCGTCGCCCTTCCAGGTGGATGCGAGGCCGACTCACCGCTTCGGCAATAGGCAGGCCGAAATCAATCAAATTGACCAATACCTGCAAAATCGCCGTGCGAATCCGGTTGGAACCACCCGAACCCAAGGCCACCGATGTGCCATCGGGAAACACGGCCAGGCTGGGCGCCATCATGGAAGTCATGCGTTGGTTGGCCGGCCAGGCATGAAAGCCGTGGGGATTGAGATCTTCCTCGCCGAGCATATTGTTCAACATCACGCCCGTATCGGGAATCAAACGGCCGCAACCCTCGCCGTTGCTGGCTGTTAAGCTGGCGATATTGCCCTCGGCATCGATCACACTGATATGCGTGGTGCCGCGTGAAGAGCGCGCCCGACCCAAAAGCTCCATCCGATAGCGACGGAGGTAGTCAACATCCAGCAAACGTAAGGCATGGGGATGATTCGCCTGATCCAAAGCCGCCTCGATGCGCGCCTGGTTGGTGAGATCCATGACCCGGGCAAGTTGATGTAAGTGGCTCGGATCATCCGCACTACGCACTGAGAAGTCGAGAGCCTCCATCAGACGCAAGGCGAAAGCGATCAGGATGCCACCGGACGACGGGGGTGGGTTGGTCGCCAGTGACACGCCGCGGTAGTCCAGGCATAAAGGGGACCGGCGGGCCACACGGTAGTTCGACAAATCCTCCCGCACCAAATGGCCGCCGCCGGCCTGACACAGCTCGGCGATGGCGGTGGCAATTTCACCCTCATAGAACCACTCGGCACCCTCCCGGGCCAGCGCTTCCATGAAATCAGCCAACTCCGATTGGCGCAGGATCTCTCCTTCGCGCAACAGCGAACCGGAGCCATCTCGGCCAGCGTAGGTGGCGCGCGTCTCCGCGTGCGCTGTATAGATGGGCGCGACGATGTCGAAAATCATCGCCTGAAAGCGATTCATTTCCACCCCTTCCCGTGCCGAGGCCACCGCCGGTGCCACCAGATCCTGCATGGGCAGCGTGCCCAGATCCTGGTGAACGGCGAACAAGCCTCGCGCCACCCCGGGCGTGGCCACCGAACCCAAGCCCATATGGAAGATCTGACGCGCGGTGCCGAAGTCAGCGGAGATGGGAAAAAAATCCAGGGCGTCCTGCGGCCGGGGCCGTCGCGGCGTTTGGGCGAAGAAGTCGTAGAGTAGTTGCTGGCCGGTGGCCGTGCGGGCGAGTAGAAATCCGCCTCCGCCGAATGAGGCCAGAACCGGCTCGGCCACACAAGCGGCGCAGAACGCCGCCACTGCGGCGTCGAACGCGTTGCCTCCCGCTCGCAATACCTCTTCCGCCGCGTGGGCCGTCACGGGATGGCCGCAAGCAATGATCCCTCGGGTTGTCACAGACGTCTCTGTCAGGTGTTGTGGGAGTCGACCGCCCCCCGTACGGCGGGGCGAAGAATCGGCGTGGAACGTCAGGCGCTGAGTCGGGAGAGTGGAACTGACCGTTCCGCACGCTCGCCATACGCCTCGCCCAGAACAATGCGCTGACATTTGCTAACAACCCGGTAGCCATGGGCCTGTAGCGTGCGCGCATCCCCTGCCGAATGGTAATGATACAACCACATCCGCGCGCGTTGCTCGGCGGTGTATTCCCGCGCCAGATCGGCCATTCCGGTATGGGACGGATTCCCGTGCAAGCCGCAGTCGTGGAAGATGGTCTCGCCTGCGCCGGCGTGGGCGACCAACTGCTCGGGGATCGGACGGGTATCGCCGGTATAGAGGAATTTTCCCGGCAGGCAAAGGCCGAATGCGCTGTTCGGCGCATGATGTCGGGCCTCAAACACATGATAGCAGCGGTGATTCAGCCAGAAGCGCTGACCAACGGGACACAAACGAAAAACGTCCCAGAAGTTCCCATCACCTTCCGCCAGCGTTTCTGGATAGGCCGCGATGCGCTGGTGTAACCAGGCCACCAGAGATACCGGCACGAACAAGCGGATGGGCGCAACCGCGCTTGCGCCAAATCGCGCCTGATAGAAAAGCGCCTCCAATCCGGCGACGTGATCCATGTGCACATGGGTGATGAAGATGGCCTCGGGAAGCGTCCCGTAAGCGGCGAGATAGGCGGCTAACGTGTCGTGACCACAGTCGATCAACAGCTCGGGACGCCCGGCTCGCTCGAGCACGCACGCGGCCGAACCCAATGCCGGATGACTTGGCGCACCCACGCCCAAAAAGTGAACGCAATCGGCAGGCGCGGCAACCTCAGTCACCTTCGTCACGCCAGGACAGGTACCCGGCCGGCCGGCCGGAAATCGCCTCGGTGTAGGCCCGACTCAAGGCCCGTTTGTGAAACAGCATATTGCCCGCGGCTTGACGAAAAGACTCCGTCCAGAAGCCCAAGCCATTGATCTCCAGCTTGTGTAAACAATATGTGTAGGCGATCTCGGCGCGGCGTTGGCGGGTCAGGCGGGCGGAAATACCTTCTCGGGCAATGAAATGGTCATGCAGTGGCTCAGTGAGCACCACGGCCTCGCCCGCACGCTCCAGGGCACGGAGCATGAACAGCGAGTCATCTTGCAGCACCACGTCTTCGTCCCATTGATGCCGGAGCACGCTGTGATGAAACACAAATGACAAGGGGTCGTCGATGCACAGGAACCGCTCCAAGTCCAACACCACGATCGTCGGCTCGAGTGGCAACACGGTGCGAAGACATCGTCCGGAGTCAATCTCGACGATGTTCACGTTGTCCGCCGCCATTCCGTGGTCGCTGGCCAGCGGCACCAGCGAAGCCAAGCGCTCAGGGTGATAACGGTCGTTCGCATCCATCAAGGCCACAAACTCGCCGCGCGCTTGATGCAAGCCCGTGTTGCGGGCGACATTCGGACCAGCATCGGGAAATGGCGAGGCAATGAAACGAATCCGACCGTCGTCGCAACCCCGTCGGGCCAATTCGCGCCGGCATGACCGGTCATCATCGCTCACGATGAGCAACTCCCAGTTCTCATGGGTTTGATTTCGCAGCGAGGCCACTGCGCGCAGCGCAGCGCCCTCGATGGCACGAACGGGAAACACAATGGAAACAAGCGGCATGGCCAAAACACCGTCGTCTGTGAAAACGGCGTTAAGGTAGCGAACGAAAACGACGAGTTGATGACAAAACGCGCGCTGAGCGACTTATCCCATCTCGGTTCGGACCTGAATGTCGGAATGCAATGTTCGATGCACCGGGCAGCGATCGGCGATTTCAATCAGGCGCTGGCGCTGGGTATCGTCCAAGGGACCATCGAGGGAAATCAGGCGATCGATTTGATCCACGCGGGTATCGGGATCCAGGCAATCCTCGCAATGCACTTTGCGGTGACGAAGCCGCACCTTCACCGCCTCCAAGGGCCATTTCCGGCGGTCGGCATACATTCTGAGCGTAATGGAGGTACA